>DATLGR010000216.1:0-22364 GCA_035540415.1 Burkholderiales bacterium
CAGCCAGGGTTCGCCCAGGCGTTCATGCCCGGAGGCCGCGCGCCGCGGCCGGGTGAGCGCTTCACCTTCGACGCGCATGCCGTCGCGCTGGAAAAGATCGCCGCGACCCGCGGGGAGGCGTTCTACCGCGGCGAGCTCGCCGAAGCGCTCGAGGCGGCGGCGAAAAAGCAGGGAGGCGCGCTGCGCGCGACCGACCTCGCCGCGCACAAGTGCGACTGGGTGACACCGCTTTCGATGGACTATCGCGGCTATACCCTGCACGAGATCCCGCCGAACGGCCAGGGCATCGTGGCGCTCATCGCGCTCGGGATCCTCGAGCACTTCGACATGCGCTCGCATCCCGTGGACGGGCCCGACAGCCTGCACCTGCAGATCGAGGCGATCAAGCTCGCCTTCGCCGACGCCTGGCGCTACGTCGCCGACATCGACCACATGGACGTGCGCCCGGAGCAGCTCCTCGACAGGAGCTACCTCAAGGCGCGCGCCCGGCTCATCGATCCGAAGCGGGCCCAGCCCTTCAGCGCCGGCGCACCGCCGAAAGGCGGCACCGTGTACCTCACGGCCGCGGACGCCGCCGGCATGATGGTGTCGTTCATTCAGTCGAACTTCATGGGCTTCGGCTCGGGCGTGGTGGTCGACGGCATCTCGCTGCAGAACCGCGGCGGCACCTTCGTCCTCACCCCGAAGCACCCGAACGTGCTCGGTCCGAAGAAGCGCCCCTACCAGACCATCATCCCGGGCTTCGTCACCAAGGACGGCGCGCCGGTGATGAGCTTCGGCGTCATGGGCGGCACCATGCAGCCGCAGGGGCACACCCAGGTGATGGTGCGCATCGCCGACTACGGGCAGAGCCCGCAAGCGGCCTGCGACGGCCCGCGCTTTCGCTTCGTCCAGGGCATGGACGTGAGCGTCGAGCCGCAATTGCCGAGCGCCACCCTGGAAGAGCTCCAGCGCCGCGGCCACCGCATCGTCGCCATCGACGACTACAACCAGTTCGGCGCCGGCCAGATGATCTGGAAGCTCGACGGCGGCTACTTCGCCGCCAGCGACCCGCGGCGCGACGGCCAGGCGGTGGGGTTCTAGTGCTGCGCATCTGGGGCCGCACCAATTCGGTCAACGTGAAGAAGGCGCTGTGGGCGGCCGAGGAGCTCGGGCTTCCGTATGAGCGCATCGATGCCGGCATGCAGTTCGGCGTGAACAAGACCCCGGAATACCTGCGCATCAACCCGACCGGCCTGGTGCCGACCATCGACGACGACGGCTTCACGCTGTGGGAATCGCACACCATCGTGCGCTACCTCGCGGCGAAGCACGGCGCCGGGGCTCTCTGCCCGGACGAGCTTCGCACCCGCGCCGATGCCGAGCGCTGGATGGACTGGGCCTTCACGCTCCAGGGCGCCATGCGGCCGGTGTTCTGGGGCCTGATCCGCACCCCGCCGGAGCAGCGCGATGCCCGCGCGATCGAGGACGGGCGCCGGCAGTGCATCCGAGTGCTTGCCGTGCCGGAAGCCTGCCTCGCCGGACGCCGGTACGTGGCGGGCGAGCGCTTCACCATGGGCGACATCCCGCTTGGCTGCGAGGTGCAGCGCTGGATGCGCGTGCCCATCGAGCGCCCGTCGTTTCCGAATCTCGAGGCCTGGTTCGAGCGCCTGCGCGAGCGCCCCGCGTTTCGCAAGGTCGTCGATCTTCCGCTGACATGACCAGGGTGGCGCTCGTGACCGGCGCGGCCAGCGGCATCGGGCTCGCCTGCGCCGAGCGCTTTGCGAGCGACGGTTGCGCGGTGGTCCTGGCCGACGTGAACGAGCAGGTTGGGGCCGAGCACGCACGGCGGCTCGGGGGACACTTCGTCAGCGCCGACCTGTCCACGCACGAGGGCTGCAGGAGGCTGGTCGAGGAAACGCTCCGGCTGCACGGCACCGTCCACATCCTGGTGAACAATGCCGGCTTCCAGCACGTCGCCCCCCTCGAGGAGTTTCCGGAAGCGCAGTGGGACCGCATGATCGGCCTGATGCTGACCGCGCCTTTTCTTCTCACCCGCTACTGCTGGCCGGCGATGAAGAAGCAGCAGTGGGGCCGCGTGGTGAACATCGGCTCGATCCACTCGCTGATCGCCTCGCCCTTCAAGGTGGGCTACATCGCCGCCAAACACGGCCTCGTGGGCCTCACGAAAACCGCGGCGCTCGAAGGCGGCGAGCACGGCATCACGGTCAACGCGATCTGCCCGGCCTACGTGCGCACGCCGCTCGTCGACCACCAGATCGCCGACCAGGCCAGGGCGAACCGGATGTCGCCCGACGAGGTAATCGAGAAGCTCATGCTCGCGCCCGCGGCGGTGAAGCGCCTGATCGAGCCGGCCGAGGTGGCGGACCTCGCCGCCTATCTCTGCGGCGCGGCCGCCGGCACCATCACCGGCGCCGCGCTCACCATGGACCTGGGCTGGACCGCACGCTAGGTCACTGCAGCGAGCCGAGAAGACCGTGCAGCGTGGCGAGGTCTGCGGGCTTCACCAGGTGGCGGTCGAACCCCGCGTCGCGCACCCGGTGCCGGTCCGCCTCCTGACCCCGGCCGGTCAGCGCGACGATCGGCACCCCCTTCGCCCCGCCGTCATGCCGCAACCGGCGCGCCACTTCGTAGCCGTCCATTCCCGGCATGCCGATGTCGAGCAGCACCATGTCCGGGCGGCGGCGCGCGAACGCGGTGAGTGCCGCAGGCCCATCATGCGCGATCTCCACCTCGGCGCCGAGGTGGGTGAGCAGCATGCCGAGCGTTTGCGCTGCGTCTTGATTGTCGTCGACCACCAGGATGCGCCGCGGCGCGATGGGCGCTGCAGAGTCGGCGAGCGCAACACCGGGCGCCGTCCTCGAAGCGAGCGGCAGCCGGACGATGAATTGCGCGCCCCGGCCAGGCCCATCACTGCGCGCCTCGATGGTCCCGCCATGCATCTCGGCGAGACTTCGCGCCAGCGCCAGGCCGACGCCCATGCCCGTCGAGCCCGCGCCTCGCATGAACATGCCGAAGAGGCGGGGCAGGAGCTCGGCGGCGATGCCGGCGCCGTTGTCGCGCACTTCGATCAAGGCGGCCTCGCCCTCGCGGCGCAGTGCGATCCGGATCTCGCCGCCGCGCGGCGTGTAGCGCGCCGCATTGTTGAGCAGATTGCCCAGAATCTGCGTGAGCCGGACGCCATCGCCGTCGACCTGCACGGGCGACGCCGGCAGGGACACCTCGAGGCGGTGCGCCGCGCTCTCGAGCAGCGGGGTACTGGTCTCGACGGCATTGCGCACGACGGCCGCGAGGTCCACCAGCTCCCGGCGCAGCTCGAAGGTGCCGCGCGTGATGCGCGACATGTCGAGCAGGTCGTCGACCAGCCGGACCAGGAGATTCACCTGGCGGTCCATCATTTCGTGGATCGGGGCCACGGCGCTGTCCCGATCGCGTGACAGGCGCAGCAGCTGCAAAGAGTTGCGCAGCGGCGCCAGCGGATTGCGCAACTCGTGCGAGAGCGTCGCCAGGAACTCGTCCTTGCGCCGGTTGAGCTCTTCCAGCTCGCGGGCGGCGCGTGCTCGCGCCAGTGACTCGCGGCAGCCGTCGGCGACCACCTGCGCCAGCTCGGTGTCGCCCGTCGACCATTCGCGGCCGGCCGCGCCCTCGACGCGGAAGCGCCCCTCGGACTCGTCATACGTGCAAGCCTCTGCTCCGAGGTGCGCGGCGAGCATCCGGCCGGTCACGGCCTTGATCTGCTCCGGATCGGCAAGTGTCCGCGTCGCCGCGTTGATCGCGACAAGAAGGTGCAGGCGAGCTTCGCTTTCGCGGCGGGCCTCCTCGGCGAGGCTGAGCTCGTGCACGTCGAGCACCGACCCGACGTAGCCCAGGATTTCGCCGCCAGCGCCGTAGCGCGGCCGCCCCGAATCCATCACCCAGCGATGGGCGCCGTCGCGGCGGCGCAGCCGATAGTCGACGGCAAAGGGCTCGCGCTTCGTCACCGCCTCCCCCAGCACCCGGGCGGCCCGCTCGCGATCCTCCGGGTGGGCGGCGGTGATCCAGCCCTGCCGAAGCGCATCCGCCTTTGCCAGGCCGGTGTACTCGCTCCAGCCGCGCGAGACCGACGTGCAGCGGCCATCCGGCCCGCACGTCCACAACATCGCATCTGCCGCGTCCAGATCGCGGCCGTCTTCCCGCCGGGTGGCGATCGACTGCAGGAGCGCTCCCAACCGAAGCAGCAGCCCCCGGGGAGATTCCCGCGTCATGCGCGGGATTGTTCCACAAACGCCATCTTTCTACCGCAGCGCGATCTGCCGCGCCGACGCTTCCTGACTGGCGAGCCCGCGAACGCGCTCGTAGAACGCCGGCAGGTCGCCGCCCGTCTCTGCGAGCAGGCGCTCGAAGCCGGGGACGAGCTGGGTGTAGACCGACACGGACACGAGGAAGGCGTTGTTCGGCTCGGCCGGCACCACGGGGCCGAATTCCTGCCGCAGGCGGGCGAACTCCTCGCGCTTGCCGGCGGCGATCTCCTCCTCGGGCCGACCGGAGCCGTAGAGGACGGCCAGGCGCTTGCGCGTGGCCTCCACGGCGGCGGCGAGCTCCCGCTTGCGAAGCTGCCGGGCGCGGAAGGCCTCCAGGTCGGCAAGCCGCCCTTCGCGCAGGAGCCAGCGGCGCACCCCCTCCTCTTCCACGGCGACGGCGAAGGACTCGTTGAAGGTGGTGTCGTTGCGCGCATAGGCCACTTGGTGCGCCAGCTCATGGAAGAGCAGGCGCGCGAGCTGCGACTCGGGATAGCCGATGAAGGTCGACAGCAGCGGATCGTCCATCCAGCCGAGCGTCGAGTAGGCCGGCACTCCCCCGATGTACACATCGTGGCCGGCCCGACGCAGGCGCTCGGCATGGCGCCGCGCCTCGTCCTCCGAGAAGAAGCCCCGGTAGGCCACGCAACCCGCCACCGGAAAGCACTCCTGGCGCGGCTCGACCGAATAGATGGGCGCGGCATACACGTTCCAGGCGACGAACGGCCGCCGCAGGTCGGCATAGGCGCCGTAGCTGCCGTTATCCGGCAGGCCCAGCTCCCGCGAGGCGAACGTGCGCAGCCGCTTCGCAAGCTCCAGGCGCTCGCGCAGCTCCGCGGGGGTCGCCGGATCGGCGAGCCAGCTGTCGAGCGGGCGCGCGGCGCGCATGACGCCCAGATGACCGCCGATGGCTTGCGCGTAGAACGACAGCGTCTCGCAGCCGGCGAGCAAAACGGCGAGCAGGAGCGCCGCGAGGGGTTTCACGGGAACGAGCCGCGTCATTGGAACGAGCCGCGGGCGAGGAAGCGCTGCACCAGCCGCGCCACGGCACTGGACAGGATCATCATGCTGTGGCCCAAGGGTACCAGCATGCGTTCCCTCATGCCGGCGACCGTGGTCTCCTCCAGGCAGACGACGCCGTCATGCGGCCGCGGCAGGCGAGCCACCAGGCGGCCGAGCCCGAGCGGCGCGGTGCCGGCGATCACGCCGAGCGGCGCCTCGCGCACCCACCGCGCCTCGCGCGCATGCCACAGCTCGCCGCAGGCGCCCATCATCCAGCGCCCGAGCGGCCAGCGGCCGAAGCGCTCGCCCGCGAGGCAGCCGCGCACCGGCGCGCCGAGAAGCACCACGGAGGAGACCGCGATCTGCGGATGGCGGTTGAGCATGTCGAGGAGGAGCACGCCGCCCAGGCTGTGCCCGACGAAATGCGCCGGTCGCTCGCCGAGGGTCTCGCGCACGAAGCCCGCGAAGCGGGCGACGTTCGGCGCAAAGGGCCGGCGCCCGGCGTAGGAGAAGACCTGGGGCGCATAGCCGGCGCTCGCCAGGCGCCGGGCGAGCAACGCCATGGTGAGCGTGGGGTTCCACAGGCCGGGGACCAGCACGACCGCCTGCATGGCCGCGCTAGTCCGGGGCACGCTCCCTGGCTTCGCGCACGGCGGCGATGACCGCGCGCGCGCGAAATACGACCGGGTAGTCGATCATCTGGCCGTCGAGCTGGAGGGCGGCGGCGCCACCTGCCTCCGCCTCGCGAAACGCGGCCACGATGCGCTCGGCGCGGGCCACCTCCTCCTCGCTCGGCAAATAGGCCCGGTTCACGGGCGCCAACTGGTCCGGATGCACGCACAGCCGGCCCTGGAAGCCGCCGCGGCGGCTGCGCTCGAGCGCGCGCGCGAACGCCTCGGCCTCCGTGAAGTGAAACCAGGGGCTGTCGATCGGGTTTTCCAGCCCCGCCGCGCGCGAGGCGAGCACGATCCTCGCGCGCGCATCGGCGAGCTCCGGTTCCTCGAGCGTCGGCGCAAGCCCCAGCTCATGGCCATAGTCGGCCGCACCGAACGCGACCCGCCGCACGCGCCAGGGCGCCTTGTAAGGCCGCAGGCCGCGCGCCTGCACGATGCGGTCGATGCGCTGCACGCCCGTGGCGGTCTCGATCTGCGGCATGAGATCGATCGAGCCCTCCGCGAGGCCCCGCTCGCGCTCGAGCGCCGCCATCAGCCAGTCGATGGCGTGCAGGTCCGCCGCGCTCTCCACTTTGGGCAGCACCACCCCGTCGACGCCGGGTCCGACGGTGGCGACCAGGTCGGCATAGCAGTAGGGCGTCGAGGGCGCGTTCACGCGCACATAACCGCGGGCCTTGCGCGGGCGGGCGAGCGCCTGCGCGACCGGTGCTCGGGTCGCCTCCTTCTGCGAGACGGCCACCGAATCCTCCAGGTCGAGGATGACCACATCGGCGTGCAGCGCGAGCGCCTTGTCCACGCGGCGGGGCGCGTTGCCGGGGGTGAACAAAAACGAGCGGTTCAGAGCCATTTCAAGCCTTTTTCTTCTGCAACGCTACGACGCGCGGATCAGGCAGCGGCACCATGCAGCCTTGCACGCAGCAGCGCCCAGGCTGCCGGTCGCGGCTAATCGCCCGCACGCCGCTGGCCAGCACGCCGTGCTCGAGCAGGCGCTCGACCACCTCCAGCTTGTCGGCGACCGGGTAGCGGCGCCAGATCTCCATCTTCATCGCCTCGGGGGAGCCGCCGCCATGCAGCGAGATTACCGAATACCAGCCGCCCTGGCTGGAAGCGGTCAGATCCTCGACGAGCCGCGCCACGGCCATGCGTCTGTCGTGCGGCACATCCGAGCGCGCGGCGAGCAGCTCCGAGAGCCGCCCGGCGGTCGCCGGATTGTGGTCTTCCTGCGGCCCGGGCAGGGCGACGATCAGGCCGCCGGAAACGTGGTGGGCGATCCGGTGCATGTCGTAGATCTGGGTCGCGAGCAGCAGCTTGCCGACGTTCGCGAACACCGGGTCGGGCACCGCGACCCCGGCCTCGTCCACCGTCGCGTAGACGGAGGCGGCCACGCCGCACGCATAGAAACCCTCGACGATCTTGATCAGCTCGACCATGGCCTCGCGCAGGTTTGGCGCCGCGTCGAGCTCGATGCCGTTCGCCTGTGTCATGAGCGCCCCGGCGCCGATGAGCAGATCGCCGAACCCTGCGCGCGCCGCAATGCAGGTGTGGCGGTGATGCGTGGCATAGGCATGGGTGATCGTCGCCGCGTGCGGCCACTCGCCGTCGAGAAACACCCGGTCCCAGGGAACGAGCACGTCCTCGAAGATGGCCACGCCCGTCGACTGGCCGTAGCGGGCGCTGAAGATCGCCGCCGGCTCGCCCGGGCGCCCGGCGGGCCGCGCCACGATGGTGAGGCCCGGAGCATCGACCGGCACCGCGCAGCAGACCGCGTAGTCGGCGTCCGCCTCCGTCATGTTGCGGCAGGGCATCACGAGCAGCTCGTGCATGTACGGCGCCGCGGTGACGATGGCCTTGGCGCCCCGGATGACGAGCCCGTCGCGGCGCCGCTCGCTGATGCGCACGTACGCGTCTCGGTTCGCCTGCGCATGGGGCCGCAGGCTGCGGTCGCCCTTGCCGTCGGTCATCGCGATGCCGACGGCGAGATCCTCGTTGTGCACGCGCTGGAGGTACGCGGCAAAACGCTCGGGGTATTCCCCGCCCAGCGCGCGGGCCGCGGAGAGGATCGCCGAAAACGCGTCGCCGGCGAGGTAGCGCTGGGCGCAGCCGGTCTGCTGGCACAGGAGGCGCACGGCCTCCAGCTTGTTCACCAGGTCGTCGCTGGAGCGCGGCACCGCCAACATGCGGTTGACGTGCCCCGAGCGCATGAGCGGCGCCAGATCCTCGCGCAGCGCATAGTCGTAGGTGAGCGCGACGGCATTCACGCCGGGGGCGAGCAACGGCTCGTCCGCGACCGAGCTCACCGGCTGCCCATTGACGAACACCCGCGGAGACAGCCGCCGCAGCGATTCCCGGTACTCGCTTCCCGACATCAGCATGCGCAGCTCCTCATTTCAACAGGCGCCGCTCGTCCCATGGGAGATAGGGGTCGAGCCCGTCCGAGCGCAGTGATTCCGGCCAGACCACCCGCGGCCGGCCTTTCGATATCTGCACCACGGCAGGCGCAGCCGCCGCCTGGGTGCCGTCCGGACCTGCCCGGAACTCGCCCAGCACCGTGTTCATCCACAGCCCGGTGAGCGCCGCGCGCAGTGCGCCAGGCTCCAGGCTGCCGGCGCGGCGCACCGCTTCCGCGAGCACGGTCGCGGCGGCATACCCCTCGGCGGCCGACGCTCCGGGCAGGTTGCCGAAGCGTGCCGCATAGGCGGCGGCAAATCGCGCGTTGCCGGTGGTGGGCCACGCCGGATCGTATCGCCGCACGGCGAGCGTGTGCTCCGCGTCCTGGCCGACGAGCTCGATGAAGAGCGCGTCCGCCGCGTCGCGCGCGAAGAAAAGCTTCGGCGCATAGTGCGCCTTGCGGAAGGCCCGCACCGCCTCGGCCGCCTCGCGCGCCCCGCCGAACAGCAGCCAGGCCTGCGCCCGCAGCGCGCGGGCCAGCGCGAGCTGCGGCGCAAACTCGCCCGCGCCGGCGCCGTAGAACTGCACTGGCGGCGCCTCCAGACCCCGCTTCAGGGCCGCCGCATGCGTGCTGAGCGCCATTTCCCGCGACACCGTGTCGTCGCGCGCGAGGATGAGCAGGCGCACCACGCCTGCGGCCTGCGCCAGCTCGAGCACGCCGCGCCCATAGCTCGCGTAGGGATGCGTCGTCTGGAACACGAACCCGGGACCCCCGGCCTGCACCCGCCCGGCGGGCCCGGCGCCGTTGATGAGCACGCGGCCGGCGCGCTCGGCCTGCGCCGCCGCCATGAGGCTCGCCGCCGAGCCGTAGGGACCGATGAGCAGGTCCGCATTGCCTTCGATGAGCGCGCCGTAAAGGGCACCGGCGCGCACCGCATCCGAGCCGTCGTCGCGCAGGTCCAGCACGATGGGGCGGCCGAGCAGGCCTCCCGCAGCGTTGACTTCCTGTTGCCAGAGCTGGAGCGCGTTGCGATAGCCGGCGGCGAGACCCGCCGCGGCACCGCTCTGCGACACGGCCGCGCCGACGACGATCGGCGCCGGCGCGTCGCTCAGGGCGGGAGCCTGCGCAGCGGTCGGGGCTGCGGCGAGGCTCATGACGAGGCTCAGTACAATGACGGGCAGGAATGTCACTTCAACAGCTCCTGGGCGCGATTGTAGGGGCTCGCCACGTTCTCACTGCGCCGGAGGACACGCAGCCGCACTTTTCCGACTGGCGCCGCCAGTACGCCGCGGCCGCCGAATGCGTCGTGCGCCCGGCGAACACCGAAGAGGTGGCCGCGGTGGTAGCGCTCTGCCAGCGCGAGCGAGTGGCCATCGTGCCGCAGGGCGGCAACACCGGGCTCGTCGGCGGGTCGGTCCCGACCGGGTCGAGGCGCGAAATCGTGCTCGCGCTGGGGCGGATGAATCGCATCCGGGAGGTGGATGCGCTGAACGACACCATCACCGTCGAAGCAGGCTGTGTGCTGGCGGCGGTGCAGGGGGCGGCCGAGCAGGCGGGGCGGTTGTTTGCGCTTTCGCTCGCCGCCGAAGGCAGCTGCCAGATCGGCGGCAACCTCGCCACCAATGCGGGCGGCGTCAACGTCCTGCGCTACGGCACCGCACGCGAGCAGGTCCTGGGACTGGAAGTGGTGCTGCCCGACGGACGCGTCTGGAACGGCCTGCGCGCCTTGCGCAAAGACAACACCGGCTACGATCTGAAGCAGCTTTTCCTGGGCTCCGAGGGCACGTTGGGCATCATCACCGCGGCCGTCCTGCGCCTTTTCCCGCGCCCGACGGCGAGCCTTACGGCATGGATTGGACTGCCGAGCGCGCAGGCCGCCGTCGAGCTCCTGGCGCTGCTGCGCAGCCGCCTGGGCGATCGGATCAGCGCGTTCGAGCTCGTATCGCGCTCGGCACTGGAGGCGGTGCTGGGGCACCTGCCTGCGACCCGCGACCCGCTGCCAGCGGCGCACCCATGGTATGTGCTGGCGGAACTTGCCGACAACGGCGAGCCCGCGGCGCTGCATGCGGCCGTCGAGAGGACGCTCGAGCACGCCGCCCAATCCGGCACGCTCGCCGACGCGGCGCTCGCGCAGAACGCCGAGCAGGCGCGGGCGCTGTGGCGCCTGCGCGAGAGCATCCCCGAGGCGCAGTTCTCGAATGTAAAGCACGACATTTCGGTGCCGGTCTCGGCGCTTCCCGGCTTCGTCGAGCGCGCGGGCTCGGCCCTGCAAGCGCGCTTCGGCCCGGTCCCGGTCTACTGCTTCGGCCACGTCGGCGACGGCAACCTGCATTACAACGTCGGCTCTCCCGCGCTGCTCGCGCGGCGGGCCGAGGTGAGCCGCCTGGTCTACGACCTGGTGGGCCAGCTGGGCGGCTCGATCTCGGCCGAGCACGGCCTGGGGCAGCTCAAGCGCGACGAGATCCGACGCCACAAGAGCGCCCTCGAGATGGAGCTCATGCAGACCCTCAAGCGCGCGCTCGATCCCCAGAACCTGATGAACCCGGGGAAGGTTCTCTAGCGCGTCAGCATCAGCGGCTGCCGTGTCTCGGCAGACGTGAGCTCGCCGGCGATGATGTTGCCCTGAACGCGTCCGTGGAAGCGCAGGCTGCCTGCCTCCACGGCGAGGGTGCGGCCGGTCAGCGTCGCGCGCGCGCCGGCGAGATCCCGTCCGGCGAGCCTCCCCTCCACTTCGACGTCCTGGAAGTTCTGGTGGATGCGCAGCCGGGATCCCGGCGCCTGCCACACGCCGCGCGCGTCGGCCGGGACGATCCAGAGAAACAACCGGCTTTCGTCCCCCTGTCCGGGATGCGGCTTGGAGATGCGCAGCAGCTCGCTGCGGTCGGCTCGCCAGCCCGTCATGGCAAAGGCATGCGAGACGATGCGGGTACCCGGCTGCAGCTCGTTCAGGAAGCGCTGCTGCAGCCGATTGATGAGCCCCGGCAAAAGATAGACCGTCACCACGGTGGCCGAGGAAAGATCAGCGGTCAGGACGTCGCCCTGCACGAAGGTGACGCGGTCGGCGACGCCCGCCTGCCGCGCATTCTCGCGCGACTTGGCCACGAGCGCGCGGTCGAGCTCGATGCCCAGGCCCCGGGCGCCAAACTTCTCCGCGGCGGCGATCACGATCCGGCCGTCGCCCGAGCCGAGGTCCACCACCAGGTCCTGGGCACGCGTGCCCGCAAGCGCCAGCATCCGGTGCACCACTTCCAGCGGCGTGGTGAAGAATGGTGCCGGCTGCGTGTCTTCGCTTGCGCCGGCGGCGAAAGCCGACAGGGCAACCGCGGCCGCGGCCAGAAGCCGGCTCATGCTGCGCAACAGAAGGCCCGCCGGTTCACGGCCGTCACTCTACGACCAGGACGTGGACGCGCTGTACGGCGTTATTGCCGAAGCCCGACAGATCCCAGGGCGGCGCGAGGGGCTGGCATTCGCCGCGTTCATCCGTGGCGCGGCAAGCGAGCTCGTGCGCGCCCGGGGCTGCGTCCCAAACGGCATGCCACTTCTGCCAGGCGAAGCCGTGCGCGGCCGGCTCCACCTGCGCCGGAAGCCAGCTGCCGTTGTCGCCCAGCTCCACGCGGGCGATCGCCCCGGCGCCCGACCATGCGCGGCCGGCGATGACGACGCGCCCGGCCTGCACGGTGCGCCGCCGGCTGTAAAAGTCCGGAATTCCCGGCGGGGTCATGAGGCTGTTCACGCGCATCAGCGTGCACGGGGCGAGCTTCTCACCAGGGGTCGTCCGGAAGTGGTAGCTGGAGGCCTGTTGCAGGCCGTCGAATGAGCCCTCGATCGCCTCGATCGCATGCAGCCATTTCACGCTTGCCATGCCATACCAGCGCGGCACCACGAGACGCAGCGGGGCGCCGTGCTGCGGAGGCAGCGGCGCGCCGTTCATGGCGTAAGCGAGCAAGACGCCTTCGCGCATGGATTCCGCGACGGTCAGGCTGCGGGCGAATTCGTGCTCGACGCCGCGATCGAAGCCCCGGTCGAGCCCGCGAAACACGAGCTCGCCCGCGCCGGCGGCGAGCCCCGCCCGCTCGAGCAGCGCGGCGAGCGGCACCCCGGTCCATTCCGCGGTCGACACGCCCTCCTCGATCCACGGCACGGACGGATAGCGCGGCGACACCTGGGCCCGCCCGTTGCCGGCGCATTCCAGGGTGACGCGCTGGGTGCGCGCCGGAAGGCGCTGCAGCTCCTCCAGCCCCAGCTCGAGCGCACGCTGCACCCGGCCGCCGATCCGCAGCCGCCACGACGCCGCGTCGACCGGCGGAATGTCGAAGTGCACGAGCAGGTAATGAAGGCCGCTTGGCGTGACGTCGTCGCGCAGCGCCTCCAGCGGCATGCCGCGATTGCGGGCGGCGAGCGCGAGCTCTTCGAGGGTATAGCGCCCGACGAGCGGCGGACGGCGTGCGGACATCCGGCCGATTCTATATGCTGCAAAATGCGCCGCGAAAAATCCGCTTTGCCCGTCAGCCGGCGTGCTGCGGGCGCGTTAATGTCATCCATGAAGCTCGAGGAGTTCATCGCACAGCTGCCCCGGGGCGATCTCTGGGTCTTCGGCTACGGGTCGCTCATGTGGGCCCCGGAGTTCACATTCCGGGAAAAGGCGCTGGGGCGGCTGCATGGCTATCACCGGGCGCTTTGCATCCTGTCGACGCGTTACCGCGGAACCCGGCGCAAGCCGGGTCTGGTGATGGGTCTGTGCCGGGGCGGCTCGTGCTGGGGCATGGCCTTCCGGGTCGACGCCCAACGCGTGCGCCACGCCCTGCTGCGGCTATGGCAGCGCGAAATGCCGCGGCGGGTCTACGCGCCCCGCCTGGTGCCGGTGCAGCTGCGCTCGGGCCGCCGCGTGCAGGCCCTCGCCTTCCTTGCCGATCCGCAGCACCCGGCCTACGTGCGCGAGCTCGACCTGCACGGCCGGGCGCGCCTCGTCGCCCAGGGCATCGGCCAGCGCGGCCCGTGCATGGACTACATCCGCAATACGCTGAAGCACATGCACGAGGTCGGCGTGCGCGACCCGCACCTCGAGCGCATCCTGCAGGCGGCGCTCGCGTTGTGCGGCGGCAACGGGACGCTCGCGCGCACCGAGGTGCCGCCGCCCGAGCGGCAGCCCGAGGCTACGGCGGCGCGCGATGTGCTGCCGCGGCGCGCATCCGGCGAAGCGCCTCGGCGAGGCGCGCGCGCTGCGTCCCGAAGTTGAGCCGCACGTAGCGCGCGTCGCCGAACTGCGCTCCCGGCGAGAGCGCGACCCCGTGCTGCAGGAAGTGCTGGTGCGGGTCTTTCACCTGCAGCGGCGCGCAGTCGATCCAGGCGAGATAAGTCGCCTCTATATGGGCCAGGGGCAGGGCCCGCGGCAGCCCGAGCTCGCGCTCGACCAGGTCGCGGTTCCCCCGCAGGTAGTCGAGCTGCGCCTCGAGCCAGGCGCCGCCGTGGCGCAGCGCCGCGAGCGTCGCGGCGTACCCGAACACCGAGGGCGACGGGACCACGTGGGCCTCGACCTCTGCCGAAAACGCCTGGCGCAAGGCCGCGTCTTCGATGATCGCCCAGGCGCAGCCGGCCGCGGGAAAATTGAACGTCTTGTTGGCCGACATCAGCGTGACCGTGCGCCGCGAGACCTCGGGGGCGAGGCTCGCGATCGGAATGTGCCGCAGCCCGGCATCCAGCACCAGGTCGCAATGGATTTCGTCCGAGACGATGACGAGGTCGCGGCTGAGCGCCGCAATGCGCTCGAGCTCGGCGCGCCGGAATACCGTGCCGCCGGGGTTCTGCGGGTTGCACAGCATGAGCAGCCGCGAGCGGGGCGTAAGGTGCGCCTTGAGCGCGTCCTCGTCGAGGACCCAGCGCCCCGCCTGCAGGACCAGGCGCACTTCGCTGAAAGGCCGTGGGGCGAGCTGCGCGGCACGCTTCAGGTGCTGGTACACCGGCACGGGCACCAGGACGCGCCCTTCCTCGGGCACCAGGCGGCGCACGGCGAGATGCAGCCCGGGCACCACGCCGGGCAGGAATACGATCCAGTCCGGCTGCACGCTCCAGCCATAGCGGCTGTGCATGCGCTCCACGATGGCCTCGCGCAGCGCCTGCGGCGGGGCCGTGTAGCCGAACACGCCATGCGCCACGCGCTCGGAGAACGCTTCAAGCACGGCAGGCGGCGCGCGGAAGTCGGAGTCGGCGACCCAGAGCGGGATCACCTCTCGGCCCGCGTAACGGTCCCAGCGCGTGCTCCACGTGCCCGCGCGGTCAACCGGCGTGTCGAAGTCGAACGGCATTGCCGCAGATCTTACTTCCGGCCGCTCGAGAGCTCGTCTTTTTCCAGACTGTCGGACGATTCCTCGTCCCCTTCCTGCTCCGCGCCCTCGCGCGCGCTCTCGAGCGCTTCGCGCAGTTGCTCGCCATAGCCGCCGCCCTGGAACTCCTCCAGCGACTGCGCTTCCTCGACTTCCTGGACCTTGATCGTGCGCGCCTGGGCCTGCAGCTTCTCCGGGAAGTACGTGGCGATGACCGGGAAGGACACGATGAGCGTGATCGCGATCACCTGCAGGAACATGAACTGGAACATGCCCATGTAGATGGTGGCGAGCGACCACTGCCGCACCACCTGCCGCAGGTAATAGGCCGACATGGCGACGGGCGGCGAAAGAAACGCCGTCTGCAGGACGACCGCCACGGTGGCGCCGAACCAGACCATCACCATGTGCGGCGCGATGTCCAGGCGCTCGGCGAGCTGAGGCGCGAGCGCGTCCATCACCGGATAGAAGATCGGCAGGAACACCAGCACGATGGCGGGCCACTCGAACGGCCAGCCGAGCAGAAAAATGAGCACCAGCACGGTAACCAGCATTGCCACGGGCCCGAAGGGGAGCGCGAGCATGGTTTCGGTGATCCAGTTCGCCGTGCCCAGGCGGGCGAACACCGCGCCGAAGATGTTCGAGGTTGCGGCGAGAAACAGCACCATGCTGGCGGTCGCCGTGGTGCTCAGCACGGCCCGCTTGAGCCCGGCGTAGGTGAGCCTGCGGTAGGCGGCCGCCAGGATCAGCGCCCCCAGGGCGCCCACGCCGGAAGCTTCGGTGGGCGTCGCAAGGCCGGCGAGGATGGAGCCGAGAGTCGCCGCGATCAGGCCGAGCAGCGGCACGACGCCCAGGAAAACCTCGGTCAGCACGCGCCCGATGCCGTAGATGCGCTCCTCCTTCGGGACGGGGGGGCCGAGCCGCGGGTTGAGGAACGCACGGCCGAGCAGGTAGCCGAGGTAGATCGAAGCGAGCAGGAGGCCGGGCCCGAACGCCGCGGCATACAGATCGGCCACCGACACGCCGAGCACCGGGCCCATGACGATCAGCATCACCGACGGCGGGATCAGGATGCCGAGGGTGCCGCCCGCGGTGATGGCGCCGGCGGAAAGGCGGCCGTCGTAACCCGTCTTCACCATGATCGGGCTCGCCATGATGCCGAGCACCGTGACCGCCGCGCCGACGATGCCGGTCGCCATGGCGAATACCGCCGCCGTGAGGATCACCACCGCGAAGAGCGCGCCGCGGATCGGCGCGAGGAGCAGCCGGAAGGCGGTGAATAACCGCTCCATCAGGCCCGCCTGCTCGGTGATGAAGCCCATGAAGATGAACAGCGGCACGGCGGCGAGCAGCTCCTCCTTCATCATGCCGATGGTCTGGAAGTACGCCAGGCTGAACACCACCTGACCGAGGCCGAAGTAGCCGAAGGTGAGGGCGAGGAACAGCAGCGTGAACGAGATCGGGAAGCCGATGAAGATGGCGCCGATCATGACCACCAGCATGACAAGGCCGAGCAGCGCGAGTCCGGTCATCCCCTAGACCTCGATCCTTTCCTTGTGGTCGAGCTCGATGCCGGTGCGCGCCGCCCACAGGCTCTTGATCGTCTCCGACACGCCCTGGATCAGGAGGAACAGGCAGGCGAGCGGCACGACCATCTTGTACGGCCACAGGAGCGGCCGCCACGGGGTCTGCTCGGAGCGCTCACCGATCTGGAATGCGTACCAGCCCTCGCCCCAGCTCACGTAGAAGAACATGAAGATCGCCGGGAAGAAAAAGGCGATGTACGCGGTGGAATCGATGATTCCCTTGGTGCGCGTGGACCATTTCTCGAAGAAGAAGTCCGTGCGGATGTGCGCGCCCTTGAGGAGGGCGTATGCCGCGCCGAGCATGAAGATCGTGCCGTAGAGCATGTACGTGAGGTCGAACGACCAGATGGTCGGGGAGTTCAGCGCGTAGCGCTCGAACACCTCCCAGGCCACCACGAACACCAGCGGCACGTTGAGCCAGGCGACCAGCGTGCCGGTGGTGAGGGTGAACCTGTCGATGACGCGGACGGTGCTGACCAGCCGCGGAGACGGCTCAGGCATTCTTGCTCCCGACAAACAAACGGGGGCGGTGTTGCCGCCCCCGTCCAGGCTATGGCGTGCTTATTTCTTCTTCGCCGCCGGTGCGTCGGCGGGGGCCTTGGCGCGCTGCTCGGGCCAGTAGTAGTTCGCCGCGAACGAGTACGGCGGGAAGTAGAACCGCTTCGCCGGCACGACGAGCGAGGCGTACTGGCGCTGCGACTCCAGCGTGCGCTTGAAGAACGGGTTCTTGGCCGACTCGTCCTCCGCCAGCTTGTCCCAGGCCTTCAGGAACTCGACCAGGATGTCGGGCGGGGTGCGCAGAATGCGCACGCCGTGCTTGTGCTGGAGCTCGTTCAGCGCCTCGGCATTCTGCTTCTGCCACTTGGCCCACCAGATGAGAAAGGCGTCGTTCGCCGCCACCTTGATCATCTCCTGGAACTCGGGCTTCAGGCTCTTCCATACGTCCGCGTGGATGATGAGCTCGCCGATGGTGACGTTCTCGTGCATGCCGGGCGTGTAGTGGTATTTCCAGACGTTATGGAACCCGAGGCGCAGATCCTCGACGCCGCCGACCCACTCGGCGCAGTCGATCACCCCGCGCTGGGCCGAGGGGATGATCTCGCCGCCTGGCATGTTGACCGTCTGCATCCCCATGCGCTGGAACACCTCGGCCGCGATGCCCGTCTGGCGGCATTTCATGCCCTTGAAGTCGGCCAGGTTCTTGATTGGCCGCTTGAACCAGCCGAAGGCCTGCGGGCCTGCGGGCAGGATCGGGAACACCACGACGTTGAGCTTCAGCTCCTTCTGGTAGAACTCCTGGTAGAGCTCGAGGCCGCCGCCGTGGTGGAACCACCCCATGGCGTCGATGAAGTCCATGCCGAAGGTGCCGCCCGGCCCGCCGGTGAAGAGCACCGCGGCCTTGTTCTTGCCGGTCCAGTACGCGGCCCACGCGTGCGCGCCATCGAGCACCTTCTTGTTCGTGGCATCCAGAACTTCGAAGGCCGGAACGACCTGGCCTGCAGGCATGGCATCGATCTTGAGCTGCCCGCCGGACATCTTGCCGACGCGGTCGACGAAGTGCAGGAAGTTCTCGTACAGGGTAAGGCTGGCAGGCCAGGTGGCCTGCATCTTCAGATTGACTTGCTGCGCCTGCGCCCCGGTTGCGAACGTTGCCGCGCACGCGAGCGCTACTACCGAACGAACGGTGTGCCTCATGAGCCTCCTCCTCCTCAGGTCAGTGGTTTCGCAAGGCGAAATGCAGCCTACACGGGCCTTCCCACCCGGTCAACGGGAAACCGATGCCGCAATAAAAAAGGGCGGCCGCGGCCGCCCCATTCGCGCTGGTCCTCCCGGATTTACTTCCCGGCGGCCTTCTTCGCCTCCGGCTTGCGCGCCTCCGGCCAGTAGTAGTTCGCCGCGAACGAATACGGCGGGTTCATGAAGCGCTTGGCCGGCACGACCTTGGAGGCGTATTCGCGCTGCGAGTCGAGCACCCGCTTGAAGAACGGGTTCTTGGCCGACTCCTCCGCCGCGATCTCGTCCCACGCCTTGAGGAAGGCGACGAGGATGTCGGGCGGCGTGCGCAGGATCTGCACGCCGTGCTTGGTGCGCATTTCCTCGATGGCATCGGCGTTCTGCTTCTGCCAGCGGGCCCACCACCGGAGGAAGGTCTCGACCGTGGCCGAGCGCACCACCTCCTGCTGCTGCGCCGAGAGCCCTTTCCACACTTCGGTGTTGATCATGAGCTCGCCGATGACGCTCGGCTCGTGCATGCCGGGCACGTAGTGGTACTTCCAGACCTGCGGCAGGCCCAGGCGCAGGTCCTCGATGCCGCCGACCCACTCAGCGCAGTCGAGCACTCCGCGCTGCGCCGCAGGAACGATCTCGCCGCCCGGCATGTTCACCGTCTGCATGCCCATGCGCTGGAAAATTTCCGCCACGATGCCGGTCTGGCGGCACTTCATGCCTTTGAAGTCGGCGAGGTTCTTGATCGGCCGCTTGAACCAGCCGAAGGCCTGCGGGCTGGAGGGCAGGATGGGGAAGGCGATGACGTTGAGCTTGAGCTCCTTGGTGTAGAAGTCCCACCACAGGTCGAGGCCGCCGCCCTCGTAGAGCCAGCCCATGAAGTCGATCTGGTCCATGCCGAAGGGACCCGCCGGCGTCGAGGCGAAGAGGGTGGCCGCCTTGTTCTTGCCCACCCAGTAGTAGGAGACGGCGTGCGCGCCGTCGATCACCCGCTTGTGGGTGGCGTCGAGCACCTCGAAGGCCGGTACCACCTGCCCCGCGGCCATGGCTTCGATCTTGAGCGACCCGGAGGTGAGCTTGTCGACCCGGTCGGCGAAGAAGCGGAAGTTGTCCTGCAGCGTCAGGCTCGCCGGCCAGGTGGACTGCATCTTGAGGCTTTTCGCCGCGCCGGCCGGCTGCTGCGCGTGTGCCGCGCCGGCGAGCCCGAGCGCGGCGGCGATCGCCGTAGCGACAAACGCCTTCTTGAAACGCGTACCCATTACGATCCCCTCGGTCTGGTTAAGAACACTGGCTTGGGACGGCGACTTTAGAAGCACCGCCGGCCCAGTGTCAACGAAGGCCTCAGTCGAGCCGCGCGGCGATCCCCTCCAGGGCGCCGGACGCCGCAGGATACCGACGCAGCACCAGCGGGTCGTGGCCGGGGATGATGTGCTCCGGCGATTCGGCAAGGCGACGAAGCCGGTCGTAGCCATCCACCATGTCGGCGACCGACCAGACGATGGGGAACGGCCGCGCCTGCTCGAAATTTGCATAGAAGTGGCTCGCGTCCGAGGCAAGCACCACTGCCCCGCGCCGAGTGGCGACCCGCACCACCTGCAGGCCCATGGTATGCCCGCCGATCCGGTGCAGCGAGACGCCCGGCGCAAGCTCCGCGTCGCCGTCGTGGAATCGCACGCGGCCTTCGTAGACGCGCCGCACCATGCCGACCACGTCTTCGAGGTCGAACGCGCCGCGAAACCCCTCGTGGCACATGAAGCGCCCGGTGGCATAGCGCATCTCCAGCTCCTGCAGGTGCAGACGCGCCCCCGGAAAATGCTCGAAGCCGCCGGCGTGGTCGTAATGCAGGTGAGTGATGATCACATCCTCGACCCGCGCCGGATCCACGCCGAGCAGGCGCAAACCGGCGGCGGGACAGCGCAGGTGCTCGCGGCCGCGGCGCCTCGCCACGGCTGCCGAGAACCCCGTATCCACGACGATGTCGCGGCCGTTGCCGCGAATCAGCCAGACGAAGTAGTCGAGCGGCATGGGCCCGTCGTGCGCGTCGCCGCCAATGAAATTCTCGGCGGCGCGCCGCTCGTGGTGCGCGTACTTGAGGGCGTAGACCTCGTAGCGCGGGCTCACTGGATCCGGATGCGCGCGAACTTGCGCTTGCCCACCTGCGCCACCACGCTCGTGCCCGAGCGCAGCCGCAAGCCCTTGTCCGAGAGGCGCTCGCCGTCGATCCGCACGCCGCCCTGCTCGATCATGCGCTGCGCCTCGGTGGTGCTGGGCGTGAGGCCCGCCTGCTTGAGGAGCGCGGCGACCGCAATGCCCTCCGGTGGCGCGCTCACCGTCAGCTCCGGCAGGTCTTCGGGCAACACCCCTTCCCTGAAGCGGCGTGCAAAGTCGGCATCGGCCGCGTCGGCAGCCGACGCGCCATGGAACCGCGCGACGATCTCGCGCGCAAACCGCGCCTTGACGTCGCGCGGGTTGCCGCCCGCGGCGACCTCGGCCCTCCAACGGGCGATCTCGGCAATCGGCTGGAACGAAAGCAGCTCGATATAGCGCCACATCAGCGTGTCCGAAATGGACATCAGCTTGCCGAAGATCTCTTGCGGGGGCTCGGCGATGCCGACATAGTTGCCGAGCGACTTGGACATCTTCTCCCGGCCGTCCAGCCCCTCGAGCAGCGGCATGGTCAGGACGCACTGGGGCTCCTGGCCGTAGTCCTTCTGCAACTCACGCCCTACCAGCAGGTTGAACTTCTGGTCGGTGCCGCCGAGCTCGACGTCGGCCCGCATCGCCACCGAGTCGTAGCCCTGCATCAACGGGTAGAGCAGCTCGTGCACGGCGATCGGCTGGCTGGCGCGGAAGCGCTTGCTGAAATCGTCGCGTTCCAGCAGGCGCGCGACCGTATAGCGGGAGGCGAGCCGGATGACGCCTTCGGCGCCGAGCTGGTCGCACCACGTGGAGTTGAACAGGATTTCGGTGCGCTCGGGGTCGAGGATCTTGAACACCTGCTCGCGGTAGCTCTGCGCGTTGGCGAGGATCTGCTCGCGGGACAGGGGTGGGCGCGTCTGGTTCTTGCCGGTGGGGTCGCCGATCATGCCGGTGAAGTCGCCGATCAGGAACTGCACCTGGTGGCCGAGCTCCTGGAAGTGGCGCAGCTTGTTGATGACGACCGTATGCCCGAGGTGCAGGTCCGGGGCGGTAGGATCCAGCCCCAGCTTGACCCGAAGGCGGCGGCCGCTCGCCAGCCTAGCCCGGAGCTCGTCCTCGACGATGAGTTCCGCGCTCCCCCGACGGATGGTCTCAATGGCCTGCGCGAGCGGTGACATATTCGGTGTTGCGCCCCGGAGATTCTTTGCTAGACTTCGCAGGGTTTTGAAAAACAAGGGATTCTAGCCGATATGGGTCGCCTCGGGCCGTTTGCTCGCAGCGCCGCGATCGCCGTGCTGGCCGTCTCCGGCGTGGTGGGCGCGTTCGCGACCATCGCGCCCAGCACCGAAGCCGAGCTTGCGCTCAGCACCAAACGGTCGGTGGAAACCCTCCCCATTCCGCTCGAGGCGCTGCTGCCGGCGCCGGAGTCCTATATCCGCGAGGAGGTGCTGCGGCGGGGCGATACGCTGCCGGCATTCCTCGGACGCCTCGGCATCGTGAGCCCCTACGCGGAGCAGCTGGCGAAGCTGCGGGTACTGCAGGTGCTGCGCCCGGGGCAATATGCGACCGCCGAAGTAAGCGCCGAAGGGCAGCCGCTGTCGCTCAGCTTCCTTGCGAGCGGCGATACCCTCGTGCAGATCGCGCTCGAGGGCGACGGCTTCACGGTGAGCGAGGAGCGCGCGGCGCTGTACAAGCAGGTCGCCATGAAGTCGGGCGTGGTGCACACGTCGCTCTTCGCGGCGAGCGACGCCGCCGGCATTCCCGACAGCGTGGCCATGCAGCTTGCCGACATCTTCGGCGGCGACATCGACTTTCACCGCGACTTGCGCAAGGGCGACCAGTTCACGGTCGTCTATGAGCTGCACCATCTCGCGGGGCGCCCGGTGCGCGCCGGACGCGTGCTGGCCGCGGAATTCATCAGCCAGGGGCGCACCTATCGTGCCATCCAGTTCGGCTCAAGCTATTACACCCCCGACGGCAAGAACATGCGCAAGGCCTTCCTGCGCGCCCCTCTGGAGTTCTCGCGAATCAGCTCCGGCTTCGGCATGCGCAAGCATCCGATCGCGCGCACCTGGCTCAATCATCAGGGCGTCGACTACGCGGCCCCCACGGGAACCCGCGTGCGGGCCGTGGGCGATGCCGTGGTCGAGTTCGCGGGCATGCGCGGCGGCTACGGCAACGTCGTCATCCTGCGGCATCACGGGGCTTATACGACGGTGTATGCCCATCTGAGCCGCATTGCCGTCAAGCGT
>DATLGR010000217.1:0-7450 GCA_035540415.1 Burkholderiales bacterium
CGCAAGCTCGGCGTGCACGCCCGCCGCCCAGTGCATGAGCGGCGCCGGCGCGGTGTCGGTGCCGCGCAGGTAGGCGCCCTCGTCGCTCGCGAGGCACCAGCTCCCGCCGGCGGCGCCGAGGTGGGCGAGCGCGAGCTTGCGATGCCCGTCGAGAATCGCGGCCTCGATCACGCAGGTGCCCGCGGCCACCTCGGCCGGCGCGACCGGATAGGCGCTCGTCATCTAAAGATCGAGGACAACTTCGCCTCCCTCCTGTTTGGCGCGAGAGCAGCATACGATCATCTTGACGGCGCGCTCCTTGGCGGAGAGCACGTAGTCGCGATGCTCGACTTCGCCGGCGAGGTAGGGCGTCGCGCACACGCCGCAGATGCCGTCGGAGCATTTGGTGTCGACCAGGATGCCCGCCGCGGCGAGCGCCTCGATGGCGCTCGTTTCGGCGGCCACCGGCACCGTGCGGCCGGACTTTCGCAGCCGCAGCGTGAACGGGTGGTTCACGTAGTCGGGCGGCTCGGGGACGCTGAAGTATTCCTTGTGCAGCGCCTCCTCCGGCCAGCCCTTGGCCTGCGCCTCGGCGAAGGCCGCGTCCATGAAGCGGGCCGCGCCGCAGGTGTAGAGGTGCCAGCCCGCCTGGTACGCCGGGATCTCGCGCGCGAACGCGCAGCGCGTGCCCTCCTCCGAGACGTGCAGGCGAAGGCGCTCGCGCCACGGCGCCGCGTCGAGCTCCCGCAGGAATCCCGCCTCGGCGCGGCGCCGCACGCTGTAGTGGAAATCGAACTCGCGCCCGAGCGCGTGCAGCCGGTGCGCCATGGCGAGGAACGGCGTCACGCCGATGCCGCCCGCGAAAAACAGCGTCCGCGCCGCGCCTTCCTCCAGCGGGAAATGGTTGCGCGGCGGCGAGATGAACACGCGCCGGCCTTCGCGGAACGCGCGGTGCATCAGCGCCGAGCCGCCGCGGCCCTGCGCCTCGCGCTGCACGCCGAGCACATAGCGGCTGCGGTCGGCCGGATCGCCGGCGAGGCTGTACTCGCGCCGGTATTCCGGCGCGATGACCACGTCGACGTGCGCGCCCGGCTCGAACGGCGGCAGCTCGGCGCCGTCGGGCGCCTCGAACTCGTAGCGCGCGAGGTCCGGCGCCATGTCTTCGCGCCGCCGCAGGATGACCGGAATCACCGGCGGCGGCCCCTCCGGCAGCTTGAATGGCGGCACCAGGCCGTCCGTTTTGCCCTGCTTCAACCTTTCCACGTAGGCGTCTCTTGTCAGGAGACTGCGATAGCGCTCGATGCCCTTCTCGCGGTTGAGCGGGAAGGCCACCGGGTACGGCGGCGGCATGGCGTCGGCGGGATAGACGGCGAGCGTCTGGTCCTCGTAGCGCAGGTCGAGGTCCTTGTTCAGCCCGCGCGCGTGGACCTGCCTGGCCTTCACGTACTGCATCGTCTTCGGGTCGGCCTCGATGTCCCACCACCACTTCTTCACCGGGTTGATGCCGCCGCGGCCGAGCGCATCGTCCAGGCGCGCGAGCCAGGGCGCCGCCGCCGGCACGTTCATCGCCGTCCAGCGGAAGAGGTCATCGGCGAAGATGCCCTCGAGGTTCCACGGGCAGGTCTTCATGCAGCGCCCGCACATGCCGCCGCCGGAATTGGTGAGCCGATAGCGGGCGCACTTCTCGGCGTCGGACTTCCAGATCTCGTAGCCGTTGTACATGAGCTTCGGCCCGGCGGTGATCGCCCCGGAGGGGCATTCGCGCGCGCACTTGTTGCAGCTTTCGCAAAAGCGCTGCATGCCGAAGTCGATCGGCTTGTCGTAGGCCATCGGGAGATCGGTGGTGACGACACCCGACTTGAGCCGCGGCCCGAGGTAGGGGTTGAGGATCACCTCGCCGATGCGGCTGACCTCGCCCAGCCCCGACAGCAGCAGCAGCGGCGGCTGCAGCACGTCGCCGTCGAGCACGGAATGCACGCGCGCGGAGTAGCCCAGGCGCCTGATCTGCTCCGCGAGGATGCCGCCCAGGAGCGAAAAGCGCAGATACGCGCGCATGCTCTGCGCCACCGAAATCCAGTCGTCGCCGCTCGCGCCTTCCATCGTCTCGTGCCCCTGGTCGTAGAGCATCGAGATGCCGTTGGCGTGGTAGGGCGCGATCGGACGGCCGCCGGCGTCGTGCGAGTAATAGGCCCATTCCGGGACCGCGGAGAGCCCGACCGCGTCGCAGCAGAGGTAATAGGCGGTGGCCTTCACCAGGTCGGCGTTCTTCGCGGGATCGGCGAGCGTCGGGCTCACCGGGCCGCGCGCCTCGCCGAACTGCAGCAGCAGGAGCGCGCCGAGCGCGCGGCGCGCGCAGGCGCCGATCGGGCTTTTCATCACGTACATGCCGCCCTTCGCCGCCTCCTGCACGTTCTTGCCCATGTCGCCGAAGAGCGCCCGCGCGAAGAAGTCGGCGCGCTTCGGAAAGCGCGGCACGCGCGCATGGTCGATGAACGTGGTGGGCTCTTCCACGCGCTTCAGCTTCTCGAAGGGATACGCGCCGAGGCGGAACGCGCGGCGGCGGTAGGGCTCGGCGCGGCGGCGCAGCCTCGACACCAGCCGCTGCTGCGCCAGTGGACGGTCGGGCGCGAGCTCGAGCGTCGTGGTAAGCGCCGCGAGCCCGTAGCGCCGCCCGACGAGCGGGTTCTCGAGGGAGGCGAGCGCGAGTCCCGCCGACACGGCGAGCCGGTTGAGATCGACGTCGCTCGAGGATGCGCTGTGGGCGCGCGCCTCCCAGCCGAGCATGCGCAGGTAGGTGGACAGCAGCACCGCCGGCAGCGCCGAGAGCACCGCCGCGCGGTGCGCCTGCGTGCCGGCGATCCAGTCGGTGCCGGGCTCGCCGGGCCACGGATCGCGCGTGTACTCGACGAGAAACACCACCGCGCAGGTGTGATGGCGCGCCGCCGCCGGCCGGCTTTTGGCCGCGTCGAGCGTGTCGGCATAGATGAGGTCGATGCCGGCGGCGAAGGTCTTGGGCTGGCCGCGCGAGAGCTCCTCCGCCAGGCCGTCGAGCGCCGGGTTGCGCAGCGGCTCGTCGAGAAAATGGCCGCCCTCGAGGCGGCAGACCCCCACCATGCTGGCGTCGAAGTAGTAGCCGGCCGCCTTGAGGTGGTTCGCGCGCTCCTGCGGGTCTTCGGGGATCTCCGCCCGCAGCGGTGCGGAGCGCCCGTCGCGCACCGCGTCGAGCATGCCCATGTAGCGCGTCATGGCGTTGACGAGCGACTCGGGCCGCGCCGCGTCGACGAACGAAAGCGGCTGCATGGCCGGCACGCGTTCCAGGTCCGGCGCCGCCGCGGCGCGCTTCAGGCGCTCGAGCGGAAACGGACCGAGGTGCACGGGCCGGTCCTTGTAGGAGAAAAAGCGCATCGAAAGCGTATCGGTCCGGCGGCCTTACGCCGAGCGTGCGTGCGCGCGCAGCGCCGCCACGAACTCGTCGAGGTCGGCGAGGCCGGCGGTGATGGCCTGCGCGAGGCGCGCGGGCACGAGGTCGGTGTAGCGATGGACGATGAGATTGCGCAGCGCGGCGGCGCGGCCGAGGCGCTCCGCGAGCGCGGATGTGATGACGCCTTGTCGCGCCAGCAGCGCGAATGCGGCGGCCGGGCTTTCGGGTACGCCGAACGCCTCGTGGCTGCAGGTGTGCACGGCGAGGTCGATGCAGGACTGGATCGCCTGCAGCGCATCGAAGCACACGTCGTTCAGCAGGCTCTCGTCGGCCGCGAGCGCCGCCGCTTCCAGCGGCAGCTTGCGCCGCAGCCGGCTGCCGTGGTGCTCGATCGCCTCGGACTTGCGCAGCAGGACGTCGCGGTCAACCACGGCGCAGGGCGAGGCGCTGCTCGAGCGCCTCGTTGCGCAAGCGGCGGTGGTACTCCCCGTCGAAGTACTCGCGCAGGATGCGCTCGAGCACCTCCGCGCGCCGCTTCGGATCACGGTCGAAGAGCGCTCGGCCGTGCAGAAACGCCTGCCGGCCGAGGAGGGGCTCGGCGCGGTCGAGGATCACCAGGTCCACGTCGCGGCCGGCGGCGCGCGACAGGCGCGCGACGAGCTCGAGATGCTCGCGCTCGAGGCTTGCGACGTCGGCGCGCGCGCGCGCCACGACGCCGACGTCGAGGTCGCTCATGCGGCGCGCGGCTTCCTTCGCCGCGGAGCCGAAGAGGAGCGCGCAGGCGATGCGCTCGTCCTGCAAGAGCAGCTCGCGCACCGCGGCGATCGACTGCTTCACGTCCATCGGATCAGTATAGCGAACGGTCAGGGCCGGGCGAGCCTGGCGCCGGACCACAGGTCGAAGCGGCTGCGGGCGTACTGCGGCGGGTAGTCGAGCTTCACGCCGAAGCGCTCAGCCGCATGCCAGGCCCAGCGCGGGTTGTCGAGAAAGGCGCGCGCCATGGCCACGAGATCGGCCTTGCCCTCGGCGACGATCGCCTCGGCCTGCGCCGGGTCGGCGATCATGCCGACGGCGCGCACCTTCATACGCGTCGCCTGCTTGACGCGCTCGGCGAAGGGAACCTGGTAGCCGGGCGACACCGGGATGCGCGCGTCGGCCACGAGCGCGCCGCTCGTCACGCAGACATAGTCGTAGCCCTCGCGCTCGAGCGCGCGGGCGAACGCCACCGCGTCGTCCGGGCCGAGACCGCCGTCGACCCAGTCGGATGCGCTGATGCGGGCGCCGAGCGCGCGCTCCGCCGGCCAGGCCTCGCGCAGCGCGCGCGCCACCTCGAGCGGAAACTTCATGCGGTCCTCGCCGTAGGCGTCGCGCCGCCGGTTGGCGAGCGGCGAGAGGAACTGGTGCACGAGGTAGCCGTGCGCCGCATGGAGCTCGAGCACGTCGAAGCCGATACGCCGCGCGCGCATCGCCGCGGCGGCGAATTGCCGCACGATGCCGGGGAGCTCGCCCGCGTCGAGCTCGCGCGGCACGTGCCAGCCCTTCCCATAGGGGAGCGCCGAGGGGGCCACCGTCTGCCAGGGGGACTGCTCGGCGGTGAGCCACTCGCGCCCCTCCCAGGGCACCTGCGAGGACGCCTTGCGCCCGGCGTGTGCGATCTGCAGGCCGATCGGATGGCTGGACACGCGGCGCATGTGCGCGAACACCCGGGCCAGCGCGGCCTCGTTGCTATCGTTGTACAGGCCGACGCAGCCGTGCGTGATGCGGCCTTCGCGGCTGACATGCGTCGCCTCGACCATGAGCAGCCCCGCGCCGCCATGGGCGAGATGCCCGAGGTGGACGAAATGCCAGTCGTTCATGCAGCCGTCGTCGGCCGAGTACTGGCACATCGGCGAGACGACGATGCGATTGGGCAGCGTGACGCCGCCGATCCTGAGGGGCGAGAAAAGCGTCGCGGACATGGGCGCCATTGTAAGCAGGCCGGGCACCTTCCTTGCTCGAGGAGCGGCATGAAAGTCGAACGGCAGGCAACTCCGGAGCTCCAGCGCCTCGCGGGCGTGGTGGAGCGCGTCGGCGTGGCAATGCTCGCTACCCTCGGTCCCGACGGCTCGATGCGCAGCCGACCGCTGCACACGGTCGAGCTCGACGCGCAGGGGCGGCTGTGGTTCTTCACCGAGGCGGACGCGCCCAAGTCCGCCGAGATGGACGCGCACGACCACCAGGTGTGCCTGAGCTATGCCGACCCGGGCACCGATCTCTATGCCTCGGTCTCGGGAACCGGGCGCGTGGTGCACGACCGCAGCCGCATGCTCGAGCGCTGGACGCCGCGGCTCGAGACGTGGTTTCCCCGCGGCATGGACGACGAGCGCCTCGCGCTGCTGGAAGTGCGCATCGACAAGGCGGAGCTCTGGGACGGCGAGAACGTGAAGACGTCCGGGCCCCGCACCGCCGCCCCCGGCGACGAGGCCCGGCCCGCCTGACGCGCGCAGAAGCGGGCGCCTGGACCGGTTCGTGGTAAATCTCCCGCCGGGTTAGGAACTGACCGGCGAGGAATGGAACGCTTCGTGGGAGTATGGCGGCTCGAGCGCTGGAGCTCGGGGGCGCGCGAGCCGTTCGGCGCGGCGCCGCTCGGCACGCTTGTCTATACCGCCGAAGGCACCATGGTGAGCTGCTTTTCGCGCCGGCACCGCGAGGCGGTCGCAGGCTCGCTGGAAAGCCTGGCGGCCTGGCGCCGGGAGTGGCGCGAGCATCCAGCGCCCGCCCTCGAGTATCGGCTCCTCGCCGCGGCGCTGGCGTTCAATGCGTATTCCGGGCGCTTCAGCGTCGAGGGCGATCACGTGCACCACGACGTGGAGGTGGCGCTCTTTCCCGAATGGATCGGACGGCGCCTCACGCGGCGCTATCGGTTCGAAGGCGAGCGGCTGTCGCTGGGCTTCGGCGACGACGAGCTCGTCTGGCGGCGGGCGTAACGCCGCCGCGCCCGGCCGGCGGGCCTGCGCCGCCCTTCGTCTGTCGGCAAGCGCACCCAGCGGGGGGTCACGACGCCGCGGGGTCGGCCTGCGCGCGCCCCTGCAGCCAGTCCGACGCTTCGCCGATGGTGGGAAAGATCCAGGCATTCAGCCCGATCGCGCGGCAGGCCTGCTGCGCCTCCCGATAGACCGCCTCGATGGGCGGCGAGCCGGGAACCAGCGCCAGCTTGAAGTCCGGCGAGATCGCGGCGCTGCGCGCCATCGCCGAGAGCGCGTCCTGCAGCCGGCGATGTCCCTCGGGGTCGTTGTCGCCCGCCTTCAGCAGCGCCCGGTTCACGTGCTTGCCGACACAGAGCTCGGCGAAGCAGCGGTAGGTTTCGGAAAGCTCGAGGCCGTTGCAGCTCCCGAAGTCCACCAGCACGTAGTCCGGCCATTCCGTGATGCGACTGAGGGCGTCATCGTCCATCGCGACGGGCTTCTAGCGTTGACGCGCGGCAGCGCGCCGTTCGCTGCCGTCGGCGGCGCTGGCCGCGCCGCTCGCAGCAGCTTCCTCCGCCACGACGTACATCGTGTCGTCATGACTGTCGTAGCGCCGATGCAGCGTGAAGCTTTTTCCCCGGCCATCCCTGCAGCGCACCCGCAGCTGGACGGGCAGCCCCGGCGCGATCCGGTCGAGGATCGCAGCCACGGCGATCGCCGCGCTGCGCCGATCGGACCACATGAGATGGGACAGCGTCCTGCCCTCGAGCTCCCGGCGCCGATAGCCCAGCGCGCGCTCCCAGCCCGAGGTCAGCAGCTGCAGCGTTCCGTCGAAGCGCGCCCGCGCGAGAAGGACATTCGACATCTCATAGCTGTCCGAGAGGCTGGCACGAAAGACCAGCCTGAAGTCGAGGGGGACCTTCGTGGCGCGGCACATGAGCCATGCTAGAAAACCCGGGCAAAACCGGTCTGTTCGGCGCCGAACCGTGTCCGGCGTCCATACGGCTCCTCTGGAACCTCCCCCAGCGTGTTCACCTATTCTCGGCGGTCTCCTGGCCCGTTGCCGGATATGGCGGCCGGACATCGAGACTGCCCCGGGGAAACC
>DATLGR010000218.1:0-10993 GCA_035540415.1 Burkholderiales bacterium
TCCAAAGACTGTAGAGGACGGCAAGCAGGGCGACGAAGATCGCCGACACGATCCAGAACCACAATGGCAGCGGCTCGCGCTCGGCCGCCTCCGTCGCCGCCGCATCCGTCGCCGCCTCCTCGCCAGGGGCCTCGCCTGGCGCCTCGGCCGCAAGCGGCGCCTCTGCCTCGGCGGCGGCCTCGTCGTCCGCTTCGGGGGCACCGATGAGCCCGGCCGGCTCCTGCTCCTGCGGCACTCCGACCAGCCCGCCGACCTCGAACGTCCCGGCATACGCCGCCTCCGGCGGCGCGCTCGCCATGCGGTAGGCGTGCACGAGCAGGCCCGCGACCACGAGGGCCGGCAGGAGCGCCACGACCAGTTGCCCCACCGCGGTCTTGCGCGACACCGGGCTGCCGGCGAGCGTCGCAGTGAACAACCCGGCGAGCGCATTGCGCCGGCGCGGCGCGAGGGCGCGGGCGAAGGGCGGAAGCTCGATGCGCGCCTCCTCCTCCGGCAGGCGCGGCATCAGGTTTGGCTTGAGCTTCGCAAGCAGGATCACGTAGCTCAGGTACAGGCCGGCGAGCATCAGGCCGGGGAACAGCGCCCCCGCGTAGAGCTGCACCACCGATACCCCGGCGGTCGCGCCGTACACGATGAGCAGCACCGAGGGCGGAATGAGGATGCCGAGGCAGCCGCCCGCGGTGATGGCTCCGGCGCCGATTTGCACGTGATAGCCGGCACGCAGCATGGCGGGATAAGCGAGCAGGCCCATCAGGGTGACCACGGCGCCGACGATGCCGGTGGCGGTGGCGAACACCGCGCAGGTGATGATGGTCGCCACCGCCAGCGACCCGGGCACGCGGTAGGTGGCGAGGTGCAGGCTGCGGAAGAGGCGATCGATGAGCGCCGCGCGCTCCACCAGGTAGCCCATGAAGACGAACAGCGGCACCGCGATCAGCACGTCGTTCGACATGACGGCGTAGGCCCGCTGGACCATGAGGTCCAGGATCTGGACCACCGCGAGATCGGGGTTGACGGCACGGTAGGCGAGCCAGCCGAAGAACACGCCCATGCCCATCAACGTGAACGCGGTCGGGAAGCCGAGCATGATGGCCACCACGATCAGCGCGAGCATCAGCAGGCCGAGATGCCCTGATTGCAGCTCCCCCCACGGCATGAGCGAGAGCACGCCGATCACCACGGCGGCCATCAGCCCGAAGCCGAACCAGAGCTCCTTGCGCATTCTCATCGGCGCGCCCCGGGGGGCTCGTCCTCCGCGTGGACCATCTTCTTCAGCTGGTCGACGTCGACTTCCTCGACGTCATGCTCGCGCGATGGCCAGCGTCCCTGCCGCAGGCAGATCACGCAGCGGATGATCTCCACGATCCCCTGCAGCAGGAGAAACGCACCCGCGACCGGGATGACCGTCTTGAACGGATAGATGGGAGGCCCCTCGTACATGATGCTCGAGCGCTCGCCGATGGCCCACGAGGCGGCCGCGTAGTGGTAGCCCGCCCAAGTGAGCGCGATCACTCCGGGGATGAAGAAAAGGATGTACAGGACGAGGTCCGAGGCGGCCTGGGCGCGCGGGCTGAGGAAGCGGTACAGCACATCGCCGCGCACGTGGCCGTTTTTGGCGAGCGTATAGGCCCCCGCCATCATGAAGAGCGTCCCGTACAGCATGAGCATCGCGTCGAACGCCCAGGCGTGCGGGTTGCTCAGAACGTAGCGGGAATACACCTCCCATGAGACGAGCAGGGTGAGGCCCACGATGAGCCACGAAAACGCCTGTCCGACCCAGGTGCTGACTGCGTCAACAAAGAGCAGGAACTTTTGCATCAACGAAAACAGCCATCCGGCAAGCGCCGGATGGCTGTTTCAGCGCAGTCCGCTTAGGCCTTCTTCGCGGCCGGCTTGGCGGCCGGCTTGCCGAAGTAGTGGTTGTAGGCCATGCGGGGGCTGATCTGCGTGTCGAGGTACCAGCGCACCGCGCGCTCGGCGAACGCTTTCTGGGACTTTTCGATCTCGACGAATAGCGCGTTGTCCTTGCGCTTGGCGGCCGCCTCGTCGTAGACCACCAGCTGGCGCTGCAGGATGGAGTCCGGCGTGCGGTACATGCGCACCTTGTCCTTGGTTTGCAGCTCGATGTGATCTTTCGAGTAGCGGTCGATCGCCTTCCAGGTCATGTCCTGCGAGGCGGCTTCCACCGCGTTCTCGATGATCGATTTCATGCGCGCGGGCAGCGCGTCGAACTTCGTCTTGTTGAACATGATCTCGAACTGCTCGGCGTTCTGGTGGTAGCTCTGCAGCATGAACACCTTGGAGACGTCCGGGAAGCCGAGGATGCGGTCGGAAGTGGCGTTGTTGAACTCGGCGGCGTCCAGCAGGCCGCGGTCCATCGCCGGGACGATCTCCCCGCCGGGCAGCGCGTTCACCGCGGCGCCCAGGCCCTGGAACACGTCGATCGAGATCCCGACGGTGCGGTACTTCAGGCCCTTGAAGTCCTCGACCTTGGTCACCGGCTTCTTGAACCAGCCCAGGGGCTGGGTAGGCATCGGGCCGTACGGGAATGACACCACGTTCGCGCCGATGGAGGCATAAAGCTTGTTCAGCAACTCGCGGCCGCCGCCGTACTTGTGCCAGGCGAGGAGCTGCTGCGCGTCCATGCCGAAGGCCGGGCCGGAGCCCCACAACGCGAGCGCGTTCTGCTTGCCGTAGTGGTACACGAGAACGCCGTGGCCGCCGTCGAGCGTGCCCTTGGTGACCGCATCGAGCAGGCCGAAGGCCGGCACCACCGCGCCGGCCGGCAGCACCTCGATGCGCAGGTCGCCGCCGGTCATGTCGTTCACCTTCTTGGCGAAGTCGTTGGCGTACTCGTGGAAGATGTCCTTGGCCGGCCAGGTGCTCTGCCAGCGCATGCTGATGGGACCCTGCGCCTTGACGATGGCCGGAAAGCCGAGCGCCGCGGTGCCGGTGGCGGCCGCAGCGCCGGTCAGGAACCGCCGGCGCGCGCGTTGCGGCATGTCTTGAAGATTGCTCATGAAACTCCTCCTCTGCCTGAATGGATGGGGGTTCGCGGGGGCCCGCCCTGCGTACCGCCCCGCGGCGAGCTCTGCGCGCGATTCTAGAACAGTCCACCGTGCCCGTGGGGACGGGGTCGAGGGCACCGCCGCCTCAGGCGCCCTTCTCCCACCGCGAGCAGGCGTCGCGGACGACGTCGGCGAGCGACCCCTGGGTCGCCCGGCGCCGGCGCAGCCACCCCGCGTCCGTCTCCCCGATGCGCACCCCGGCGGCGAGCTCCTCGAGGAGCTCGCCGCAGCCCAGGGCGGCCGCGTGCGGAGCCGCCAGGGCGAGGGTCTCGAGGATGTCCTCGCCCAGGTTCTTGCGGCGATCCTCGTCGGGGTCGACCAGGCTGCCGGCCAAGCCGTAGCGGCAGGCCTCGAACCGGTTGAAGCTGTTGACCATGTAGAGCGCGCGCGAGGCGCGCCGCGCCCGCCCTTCGCGCTGCAGCGCGCCCAGCGCCTGCGCGTAGGCGGCAAGCAGCGCCGCCCGGCGCACCGTGAGCGGGGTGTCGCAGACGCGGATCTCGACCGTGCCGTACTCGGGCTTGGGCCGCACGTCCCAATAGAAGTCTTTCATGCTCTCCACGATGCCGTAGGCCCGCATGCGCGCGAAGTACTGCAGGAACTCGGCCCAGTCCTGGACGTACGGAATGTGTCCCGCGAGCGGGAAAGCACTGACCGCGGTGAGGCGGCAGGACTGGAATGCCGTGTCCTCGCCCTGGTAGAAGGGGGAAGCGGCCGACAGCGCGATGAAGTGCGGCACGTAGCGCGTCAGCATGTGGCACAGGCGGACCGCCTCGTCCCCGGAGGCGCAGCCGATGTGGATATGCTGGCCGAACACGGTGAACTGCTTCGCGAGGTAGCCGTAGCGCTCCACGACCGAGCGGAAGCGCTCGTTCGGGTAGATGCGACGGTCTGCCCAGTCGTGGAACGGGTGCGCACCGCCGCCGGACACGCGCACGTTGAGCACGCCGGCCTCCTGCGCCACCGCCTGGCGCACCTGATCGAGCTCCTCCAGCAGCTCCGGGCAGCGCGTGTGCACGCTGCTGTTCAGCTCGATCATGCTTTCGGTGATCTCGGGCTTCACCGCGCCGGGCAGCTTGCGCTTGTCCAGCCGGGCGAGCAGCTCGGCGGCGTCGCGAGCGAGGTCGAGATCGTGCGGCCGCACGAGCTGCAGCTCGAGCTCGACCCCCACGCTGAGGGGGGCCGAAGGCGTGAACGCGAGCTCATCCACCCGGATGCGCCTCCCCCGCCCGGCGCAGGGCGAACTGGGTGGCGAGCGGACCGACGAGCTCCAGGATCACCACCGCCGAGAGCACCACCGCGGCGAGCTCGCGTCCGAATTCCGGGTACAGGGTGGTGGTGTCGCGCACCATGACCACCGCGGAGCCGGAGAGCGGCACGAGGGCGACGGCGAGCAGCCCTGCCCCCGAGGCGTTGGTGCCCGACAGGGGTCCGAAGGCGAGCAGCGCGAGCGCCTTGCCGAGGAAGCGCATGACGATGTAGGCCGTGACCACGGCGGCGGCGGCGATGTTGAAGGCGGTGAACTCCAGGCTCGCCCCGACCAGCACGAAGAGGATCACGAAAAACAGCTGCTGCCCGTGGCCGAAGTGCACAGGCAGCACGGCATAGCCCTTGTCCAGGTTGCGCGCCAGCACGCCGAAGGTGATGAGGGTGAGGCTCACCGAGAGCTTCAGCGCGTGCGCCACGCCCACGGCCACCACCACCATGGACACGAGGAGGATGAACTGGGTCTCCTCGCGCTTTCCCAGCCAGGCGGCGATGGCGAGCATCAGCCGGCAGGCGAGATAGCCCGCGAGGGCCGAGCCCCACAGGAGGTACAGCGGATGCAGCAGCGCGTGCTCCCAGCCGGCCTCGTGCTGCAGGTGGAGGAAAGGCAGCAGGAGCGTGAGCAGCACGTAGGCGAAGACGCTGTTCACCGCGGTGAGCAGCAGGAGCCGCTCGGTGATCTGCCCCTGCGCGCGCAGGTCGTGCACGATCAGCATGACGATCGCCGGCGAGGTGGCGGTGCCGATGGCCGCCGCCATCGCGGCGAGCAGCGGCCGGAAGTCGAAGAACACGAGCGCGCCGAAGATGGCGCCGAAGCAGAACAGGCTTTCGGCCACGGCCGTCACGAAGAGCCAGCGGTTGTGCCGCAGCCACTGATAATCCAGGCGAAAGCCCAGCTCGAACACGATCAGCCCGATGGCGAGGTCGATGAGCAGCCGCAGGTCGAACAGCAGGTCGTCCGTGATCAGCCCGGCGCCGTGCGGCCCGAGCGCCGCGCCGGCGAGGACGTAGCCCAGGATCCGGGGCAGCGTGGCATAGCGGCGCAGCGCCTCCCCGGCGAGCAGCCCGATGACCACGAGCAGGCCGAACACCGTCGCCTGCGAGAACGCGGGCGGCAGCGCCGGCAGGAACTCCGGGCTCACGGACCGCCCCGCGCGGCCTCGAGAAATTCCTCCAGGATCGGCGCGCTGTCGAGCATCGCGGGGTCCCCCGGGTGGTGGAACTCGGGGTGCCATTGCACGCCGAACACGTAGCCCTTGCCCGTGCCGCGGATCGCCTCCACCACGCCGTCGGGCTCGGCCCAGGCCTCCGCGCGCAGCCCGCGGCCCAGCGCCTTGACGCACTGATGGTGGATCGAGGTGACCCCGGCGCGCTCCACGCCGCGGTACAGGCGCGCGAGGCGCGAGCCGGGCTCGAAGCGGATCTCGTGCCGGTGCTTCTCGTAGGCGTCGGTGACGTGGGGGCCCGCGTCGGCGATCTGCGTGGCGATGTCCTGGTACAGCGTCCCGCCCAGCGCCACGTTGATGAGCTGCGCGCCGCGGCAGATCCCCAGCACCGGCTTGCCCGCCTCGATGAACTCGTGCACCAGCTCGATCTCGTAGACGTCGCGCAGCCGGTCGCCGGCCCAGGCCGGCTGCAGCGGCTCCTCGCCGTACATGGTGGGGCTCACGTCGGCGCCGCCCTGCAGCACCAGCCCGTCGAGCACGCGCGCATAGTCGGCCACGCGGATGTTGCTGCGGTGGATCAGGCCGTCCTTGTCCACGGTGGGCACCATGAACACCAGCACGTCGCGCGACATCACCCAGTGTGCCACCGACTGCTCCAGGTATTGCAGCGTCTTCGACTGGATGCCGCTCGCGTCGGGCTGGGGATGGAACAGGCGCGGCGACACGCCGATCTTCAGCGCGTCGGGGGAGATCTTGCGGGAAAGAAACCCGCGCAGCGTGCGCGCCGCGCGCCGGACCGGGATCACCGGGTCAGTCTAAGGCCTTGACGATGTCCTCGACCACCTTCTTCGCGTCGCCGAACACCATCATCGTCTTGTCCATGTAGAACAGCGGATTGTCGAGCCCCGCATAGCCCGACGCCATGCTGCGCTTGTTCACGAGCACCGTGCGCGCCTTCACGACGTCCAGGATCGGCATGCCGTAGATGGCGCTGCCCTTCTCGTATGCGAGCGGGTTGACGACGTCGTTCGCGCCGAGCACCAGCGCGACGTCCGCGTTGCCGAACTCGTTGTTGATGTCCTCCATTTCGAAAACCTGATCGTAGGGGACCTCGGCCTCGGCGAGCAGCACGTTCATGTGCCCCGGCATGCGCCCGGCCACCGGGTGGATGGCATAGCGCACGTTCACGCCCCTTTCCTGCAGCTTCTCGGCCATCTCCTTCACCGCGTGCTGCGCGCGCGCCACCGCGAGGCCGTAGCCCGGCACGATGATCACGTTCTCGGCGTTGGTCATCAGGAAGGCGGCGTCTTCGGCGGCCCCCGAGCGCACGGTCTTGTCCGCCGCGCCGCTCGCCGTCGCGCCCTCCTCGGCGCCGAAGCCGCCCAGGATGACGGAGATGAACGAGCGGTTCATAGCCCGGCACATGATGTAGGACAGGATGGCGCCGGAGGAGCCGACGAGCGAGCCGGCGATCACCAGCATGCCGTTGTTGAGCGAGAAGCCGATGCCGGCGGCGGCCCATCCGGAGTAGCTGTTAAGCATCGAGATCACCACCGGCATGTCGGCGCCGCCGATGGGGATGATGATGAGCACCCCGAGCACGAAGGCGATCGCCGTCATGACGATGAACGCGGTCCACGCCTGGTCCCCGGCCATGAAGAAGGCCGCGCCGAACCCGATCATCACCACGGCGAGCAAAAGGTTGATCCAGTGCTGCCCCGCGAAGACCACCGGCGCCGAGGAGAACAGGCGTGAGAGCTTGCCCAGGCCCGCGAGCTTGCCGAAGGCGATGACCGAGCCCGAGAACGTGATCGCGCCGACGAAGGTGCCGATGAAAAGCTCGAGCTTGTTGCCGCGCGGCAGCGGGTCGGGAAGGCCGAAGGCGGCGGGGTTGTTCACGGTCGCGACCGCGATCAGCACCGCCGCCATGCCGACCAGCGAGTGCATCCCCGCCACGAGCTCGGGCATCTGCGTCATCTGCACGCGGCGCGCGATCAGCGCGCCCACCGCGCCGCCGGCGAGCATCGCGAGCAGGATGAGGTCCACGCGCCCGCGCGCCACCACGGCGATGGTGGTCACGATCGCGATCGCCATCCCGGCCATGCCGAACCAGATGCCGCGGCGCGCGGACTCCGGATGGGACAGTCCCTTCAGCGCCAGGATGAAGCACACCGAGGCCACGAGGTACCACAGCGTGATCTGGTTCGGGCTCATTTCTGCTTTTTCCGGAACATGTCGAGCATGCGGTAGGTGACCAGGAACCCGCCGGCGACGTTGACCGAGGCGAGCGCCACCCCGATCACGCCCAGCACCGCCCCGAAGTCGGTATCGGCCGGCGCCGCGGCGAGGATCGCGCCGACGATGATCACGCTCGAGATGGCGTTGGTGATCGACAGCAGCGGCGTGTGCAGCGCCGGAGTGACGTTCCAGATGACGTGGTAGCCGACGAACACCGCCAGCACGAACACCACCAGGTTGGCAACGCTAGGATCGACCGCCACGCCCATGTTCAGCCTTTCTTGACCACGTCGCCCTGGAATGCCGCCAGGGTGCCGGCGACGACCTCGTCCTCGCGCGCGAGCTTGAACTCGCCCGTCTTGGGATCGAGCATGAGGGCGAGGAAGTTGTAGAGATTGCGCGCGTACAGCGCCGAGGCGTCGAAGGGCACGGTCGCCGGCAGGTTCTCCACGCCGACCAGCTTCACGCCGTGCTTCACGGCGATGCGCCCGCGCTCGATGCCCTCGACGTTGCCGCCCTGCTCCACCGCCAGGTCGACGATCACCGCGCCGGGCTTCATGCTCTTCACGGTGGCTTCCCGGATCAGCACCGGCGCGGGCCGGCCGGGAATGAGCGCGGTGGTGATCACCACGTCGCATTGCGTCGCGCGCTGGTGCACCGCCTCGGCCTGGCGGCGCATCCAGTCCGCCGGCATCGGCCGCGCATAGCCGCCCGCACCCTGCGCGATCTCGCGCTCCTCATCGGTGAGGTAGGGTACGTCGAGGAACTTGGCGCCCAGCGACTCGACCTGCTCCTTGACGGCCGGGCGCACGTCCGAGGCCTCGATCACCGCGCCCAGGCGCTTGGCGGTGGCGATCGCCTGCAACCCCGCCACGCCCGCGCCGAGCACCAGCACGCGCGCCGCCTTGACCGTGCCGGCGGCGGTCATGAGCATCGGGAAGAAGCGCCCCAGCTCCGCGGCGGCAAGCACCACCGCCTTGTAGCCGGCGATGTTCGCCTGCGACGAGAGCACATCCATCGATTGCGCCCGCGAGATGCGCGGCAGCAGCTCCATCGCGAAGGCGGTGACGCCGCGCCTGGCGAGCGCCTCGAGCCCGGCGCCGTGATAGGGCTCCAGGAGCCCGATCAGCACGGTCCCGCGATTCAGCCGTCCGAGCTCCGCCTCGGCGGGCGCGCGGACCTTGAGCACGATGTCGGCGTCGAACGCGGCCGCGGCGTCGACGATGCGCGCGCCGGCGGCTTCGTAGTCGCGGTCGGGGATGCTGGAGCGCTCGCCGGCGCCGGCCTGGACCCGCACCTCGTTGCGCGCAGCAAGCTTCTTGACCGTCTCGGGCGTGGCGGCGACGCGCGTCTCGCCCGGACGGGTTTCGGCGGGTACGCCGATCCGCATGGAGCTTTTCTCCCTGTTGGCGCCCGAATGATACGACAGCTCGCGCGGCGGGCGCTCAGGCCGCCCGCTCCACCGCCTGCGTCGCGCCCGCCAGGAATTGCAGCCGCGCGAGGCTCGCGTAGAGGCCGCCCTGCTGCAGCAGCTCCGCGTGGGTGCCCTGCGCCACGATGGCCCCGCGGTCCATCACCACGATGCGGTCGGCGTGCTGCACCGTGGCCAGGCGGTGCGCAATGGCGAGCGTGGTGCGACCCTTCTCCAGCGCCTGCAGCGCGCGCTGCACCATCAGCTCGCTCGCCGCATCGAGCGAGCTCGTCGCCTCGTCGAGCAGCAGGATCGGGCGGTCGGCGAGGAGAGCGCGCGCGATCGAGAGGCGCTGGCGCTCGCCGCCGGAGAGCGTCACGCCGCGCTCGCCCAGCCGCGTGTCGAGGCCCTGCGGCAGCCGCTCGACGAACTCGAGCGCGTACGCCTGCGCGCAGGCGGCGAGCGCCTCGTCGCGGGTGGCCTGCGGCCGGCCATAGCGCACGTTCTCCAGCACGCTCGCGGCGAAGATCACCGGCTCCTGGGGCACGACGGCGATGAGACTGCGCAGGGCGCGCGGGTCCATGCGCCGCAGGTCGACCCCGTCGATGCGCACTGCGCCGCGCTGCGGGTCATAGAAGCGCAGCAGCAGCGCGAACAGCGTGGACTTACCCGCGCCCGAGGGGCCGACCAGGGCGACGCGCTCGCCGGGAGCGACGCGCAGCGAGAAGCGCTCGAGGGCCGGCGCCGCGGGGCGCGCCGGATAGGCGAAGCGCACGGCGTCGAACTCGAGCGCCGGTGCGCCGCGCCCGGGCCGCACGGCCTCCGGGGCCGCGGGCGCGACGATCGCCGGCGCGGTGTCGAGCAGCGCCATCAGCCGGTCGGTCGCGCCGGCGGCGCGCTGCAGCTCGCCCCAGACCTCGGCCAGGGTGCCGGCGCTGCTCGCCACCATCGCGGCATAGAAGACGAACGCGGTCAGCTCGCCCGGCGAGAGCCGGCCGGCGAGCACGTCGCGCCCGCCGATCCACAGCACGACGGCCACGGCGCTGAAGGCGATCAGCATGACGAGCGCGATGAGCCAGGCCTTCTGCCGGATGCGGCGCACGCCCGCCTCGAACGCCGCCTCGGCATGGCGCGCGAAGCTCGCGCGGTCGGCGTCCTCGTGCGCATAGGCCTGCACGGTGCGAACCTCGTGCACCGCTTCGTCGACATAGGCCGAGACGTCGGCCACGCGGTCCTGGTTGTCGCGCGAAAGCCGCCGCACGCGCCGCCCGAGGAGGAGGATCGGGACCAGCGTCGCCGGAACGCCCACGAGCACGAGAACCGCGAGCTTCCAGCTCGTCACGAACAGCATCACCGCCGCCCCCGCCATCATCAGGCCGTTGCGAAGGAACATCGAAAGTCCATAGCCGATCACCTGCTGCAGCAGCGTGGCGTCGTTGGTGAGGCGCGAGATCACCTCCCCGGTGCGCGCGCGCTCGAAGAACGCCGGCTCCAGCGCGAGCAGGTGGTCGAACACCGCGCGGCGCAGGTCCGTCACGACGCGCTCCCCGAGCGTCATCATGAGGGTGAAGCGCACCCACGTCGCCGCCGCGAGCAGCGCCGCCACGCCGAGCATTGCCGCCAGCGCGCGGTCGAGCAGGCGCGCGTCGCCGCTGCCGAACCCGCCGTCGATGACGTGCTTGACCCCCTGGCCGATCGCGAGCCAGCACGCCGCGGCGATGGCGAGCGCGAGCAGCGCGCCGGCGAGCTGCCACGGATACGGGGCGACGAAGGCGGCGAGGCGCAGCGCGGACCGGCGGGCGAGGGCCACGCGCGGCTATTCCTGCAGCGCTTGGAGCACCTCGCAC
>DATLGR010000219.1:0-2143 GCA_035540415.1 Burkholderiales bacterium
GCGTCCCGCGCTGCGCGCCGATGAGGCCGGCGGCGAGGAACAGCGCGCCGAGCGCAAACGAGCTGTGCGCCATGTAGTAGAGCGCGGCGGCGAAGCCCTGCTGCCCGAACACCGCCACGGCGATCAGCGTGCTGCCCGCCGACATGATGGTGAAGTAGGCGACCACGGCGCTGATCCGCCCGGCGGCGAGGGTGCCGATGCTGGCGAGCACGAGGGTCACGATGCCGAGCGCCATGAGCGGTGTGTCGGCGAGCGAGGCGGCCCCGGCGTGCTCGCCGAACAGCAGCGTGTGCACGCGCAGGATCGCGTACATCCCGATCTTGCTCATGACGGCGAAGAGCGCGGCCACCGGCGCGCTCGCGGCGGTGTAGGCGGTGGGCAGCCAGAAATACAGCGGGAAGAGCGCGGCCTTCACCCCGAACACCACGAGGAGGAGCAGCCCCGCGGCGCGCGCGAGCGGCACGTCGGAAGCCGGCAGCGCGGCGACGCGCGCGCCGAGGTCCGCCATGTTGAGCGTGCCGGTGAGGGCGTAGAGCACCCCCACGGCGACCAGGAAGAGCGCCGAGGCCGAAAGGTTGATGATCACGTAGTGCAGCCCGGCGCGCAGCCGCACCGTGCCCAGGCCATGCAGCAGCAGGCAGTACGAGGCGATCAGCAGCACCTCGAAGAACACGAACAGGTTGAAAAGGTCGCCCGTGAGGAACGCGCCGTTGATGCCGGCGAGCTGGAACTGGAAGAACGCGTGGAAATAGCGCCCGCGCGCGTCCCAGCCGCGCACCGCCGCCGCAATCACGCCGAGGGCGAGCAGCGCGGTAACCGCCACCATCAGCGCCGCCATGCGGTCGAGCACCAGCACGATGCCGAAGGGCGCGGGCCACGCGCCCAGCGCGTACACCCGGTAGGCGCCGTCGGCGCTCGCGGCCAGGAGCAGCCCCGCGATCAGCACCAGCGCCGCGCCGGCCCCGAGGCCGAGCGCGCGCTGCGCCGCGAGGCGCGGCGCCGCCACGAGCTGCAGCGCGGCCACCATCAGCGGGAGCACCACCGGCAAGACGACCAGGTGGCTCACCGCTTTTCCTCCGGCTCGGTGCCGTCGACGTGGTCCGAGCCGGTGTCCTGCCGTGCGCGCAGGGCGAGCTCGATGATGAACGCCGACATGCCGAAGCCGATCACGATGGCGGTGAGCACCAGGGCCTGCGGCAGCGGGTCGGCGTAGGCCTCGGCGCCCTCGCGCACGATCGGCGGGGCGTTGCTCGCCAGCCTGCCCATGACGAACAGGAAGGCGTTGACCGCGTAGCCGAGGAGCGCCAGGCCGAGCACCACGGAGAAGCTGCGCGGGCGCAGGAGCAGGTACACGCCGCAGGCGGTGACGATGCCGAGCGCGCTGGCGACGAGGAGCTCCATCAGGCCGCCGCCTCCCGCTCGCTGGCCCGGGCGAGCGTCGCGAGCATGAGCAGCGTCCCGCCGACCACGGCCAGATACACCCCGACATCGAACGCCACGGCGCTCGCGAGCGGCACCTCGCCGACGATGGGCAGCGCGGGATGCCCGTGCGCGCTGGTGAGGAACGGCGCGGCGAAGAGCCACGCGGCGATGCCGGTCAGCCCGGCGATGCCGATCCCGGCGCCGGCCACGCGCGCGAAGTCCAGGCGCAGCCGCCGCTCGGTGGCGAGGAAGCCGTCGGCCATGTACTGGGTCACGAGGCCGATCGCCGTCACCAGGCCGGCGATGAAGCCGCCGCCGGGCTCGTTGTGGCCGCGCAGGAAGATGTAGGCCGACACCATGAGGGTGAAGGGCAGCATCACATTGGCGGCGGTGGTGAGCATCAGCGGATAGGGGTCATGGCCGCGGCCGGGCGCGGTGGCCGCATCGCGGCGCACGCGCAGGCCGTCCATCAGCGCCGCGACGCCGACCGCGGCAATGGCGAGGACGGTGATCTCGCCCAGCGTGTCGAAGCCGCGGAAGTCCACGAGGATCACGTTGACGACATTGCGCCCGTAGCCTTCCGGCAGTGATCGCGCGAGCAGCTCGCCGGCGATCGTGTCCTGCGGCTGCGTCATGACCGCATAGGCCAGCGCCGCGACCGCGAGGCCCGCCATGCCGGCGATCACCGCGTCCCGGATCCGCCGCCCACGCGTATCGGTCG
>DATLGR010000220.1:0-2323 GCA_035540415.1 Burkholderiales bacterium
GTCGGCGCTATGCCGCTCTTCGCGAAGGCCCATTCCTACGGCGAGTACGTGTTCGACTGGGCGTGGGCCGATGCGCACGAGCGTCACGGCATCGACTACTACCCCAAGCTCCTGAGCGCCGTGCCCTTCACGCCGGTCGCCGGCGCGCGGCTGCTCGCCGACACCGACGCCGACCGCGCCAAGCTCGTTGAGGCCGCCCTCGAGCTCGCGCGCCGCACCTCGTCGCTGCACGTGCTCTTTCCGCGCGCGGAGGAAGCAGCGCTGCTCCAGGCGCGGGGCCTGCTCCTGCGCCGCAGCGTCCAGTTCCACTGGAACAACGAGGGCTACGGCGACTTCGAGGATTTCCTCGCGCGCCTCAATCACGCCCGCCGCAAGAACATCCGGCAGGAGCGCCGCCGCGTGCGCGAGGCCGGGGTACGGCTGCGCTGGCTCGAGGGCGCGGCCATCGAGCCGCGCCTTTGGGAGTTCTTCCACCGCTGCTACCGGCGCACCTACGCGGAGCATCGCTCCAGCCCTTATCTGAACCTCGCGTTCTTCCAGCGCATCGGCGAGCGCCTCGCGCCGAACCTCGCAATGGTGCTGGCCGAGCGCGAGGGTCGCGCCATCGCGTGCGCGCTGTTCTTCCGCGACGCACAGACGCTCTACGGGCGCTACTGGGGAGCGCTGGAGCACGTGCCGCTGCTGCACTTCGAATGCTGCTATTACCAGGCGATCGAGTTCGCCATCGCGCGGGCGCTGCAGCGCTTCGAGGGCGGTGCACAGGGCGAGCACAAGCTGTTTCGCGGGCTGCTACCGGTGCAGACGCTGTCCGCGCACTGGCTCGCGCACCCGCAGTTCGCCCGCGCCGTGGAATCCTTCCTGGAGCGCGAAGGCGCCGGCGTCGCTCGCTACGTGGACGAGTTGTGCGACCATAGCCCGTTCAAGAACTAGGGCGAGGTGCGCCATGCGGCTCCAGGGAAAGACCGCCATCGTCACCGGCGCGGGCTCGGGGTTCGGCGCCGGCATCGCACGCCGCTTCGCCGAGGAGGGTGCGCGGGTCATCGTGAACGACATCGACCGCGAGGCGGGCGAGCGCGTCGCTCGCGAGATCGACGCCCGCTTCGCGCACGCCGACGTCACCCGGGCCGACCACTGGGCGCGCCTCGTGTCCGCCGCCGGGGAAGCGCTCGACATCGTGGTCAACAACGCGGGCTGGACCCATCGCAACAAGCCCTACCTGGAAGTCACCGAGGCCGAGTTCGACAAGGTCTACGCGGTGAACGTGAAGAGCGTCTACCTCTCCGCGCTGCACGCCGTGCCGGTGTTTCGGCGTCGCGGCGGCGGCTGCTTCGTCAACATCGCCTCGACCGCCGGCGTGCGGCCGCGGCCCGGCCTGACCGTCTACAACAGCTCCAAGGGGGCGGTGATCCTGCTCTCCCGGTCGATGGCGGCGGAATTCGGACCGGATCGCATCCGCGTCAACTGCGTGAACCCGGTGTTCAGCCCTGAGACCGCGCTGTCGGCCGACTTCGCGGGCGGCTCGCTCACCGAGGAGGCCAAAAAGCGCTTCCTCGCCACGATTCCGCTCGGCCGGTTCTCGACGCCGCTCGACGTCGCCAACGCCTGCCTCTACCTCGCCTCGGAGGAGGCGAGCCTGGTGAGCGGCGTGTGCATCGAGGTGGACGGCGCGCGCTGCGTGTGACTACGCCCGCTTGAGGCCGCCGAGCAGGGCCGCCACCTGGGGCTGGCGCCGCTTGCCGCGAGCGCCCTCGGAGTCCTTGGCGGCCTCCGGCGGCGCCGCCTTGGGCGCCCCCGGGGCGGACGAAGGCTCGTAGGGCCGCGAGAAAATCGGGTCGGAGGGCGCCTTGGCGCCGGGGCGCACGCCGGAACGCGCGGCGCCGCCGCGCCGCGAGGGCTCTCCCCCCATCAGGGTGGCGAGCGTGCCCGGATCGGGCTCGAAGCCGGGCACCAGTACGCGCTCGATCTTGCGTTTGATCAGCCGCTCGATGGCCGCCAGCGCCTCAAGGTCGCCGGGCGCGACCAGCGAGATCGCCTCGCCCGACTGCCCCGCCCGGCCGGTGCGGCCGATGCGGTGCACGTAGTCCTCGGGCGAATGAGGAATGTCGAAGTTGATGACTTGCGGCAGCCCCTCGATGTCCAGGCCGCGCGAAGCGACGTCGGTCGCCACCAGCACCGCGGTCTTGCCGCCCTTGAAGTCCTCCAGCGCCACCAGGCGCTCGGCCTGCGACTTGTCGCCATGGATGGCGTCGGTCTGGATGTGGTCCCGGCGCAGCTGGTGCGCGAGGCGGTTGGCGCCGATGCGAGTGCCGGTGAACACCAGCAC
>DATLGR010000221.1:0-2067 GCA_035540415.1 Burkholderiales bacterium
CCCCCCCGTACCCGCCGACAAGCTGACCGCCTGGGCGCAGGCGCTCGTGCGCAGGCCGAGCCCGCAGACCGAGCGCTTCGAGGCGGAGCCGGCGGTGCAGTCGTTCCTGTCCGAGTGCGTGCGCCCGCTGCTGGAAGGCGAAGGCCTCGCGGTGCGCGCCGACGCCATGGGCAACCTCATCGCCGAGGCCGGCCCGGTGAAGGCGGCGCGCAGCGCGCTGCTGCTCGCCTACAGCATGACGCACCCGGCCTCGAGCATGAAGGACCCCTTCGCGGGCGAGCTCGTCGAGGGCGGCGCGGCGCTGCGCGGCCGCGGCGTCGCCGAGCAGAAGGGCGCGCTCGCCGCGGCCCTGGCGGCGTTCGTCGCGGCGGCCCGGGCGACCCCGCGCTCGCACCTTGTCCTCGCGGTGAGCACCGCGGGCGAGACCGGCCAGCACAAGGCCGCCGAGTCGATCCTCGCCGCGCTGCCGCGCGCGCCGCAGGCGGCGATCCTCGCCATCGGCACCGGCGCGCGCGTGTCGGTCGCGAACAAGGGGCGCCTCGACCTGCACATCGAGGTGGCCGGGCGCGCGAGCCACAGCTCGACGCCGTGGCTCGGCGTGGATGCGCTCGCCGGCGCGCGCGCGGTGATGGACCGGCTCTCGGCGCTCGACCTCGGCCCCGAAGAGCATCCGCTCCTCGGGCGCCCGACCCTCACCGCCACTTCCATCCGCAGCTTCCCCGAGGCCACCCATACGCTGCAGAACCTGGTGCGCCTCACCTACGACCGGCGCCTGCTGCCCGGGCAGGACCCGCAGCGCGCCCTCGCCGCCGTGCACAAGGCGCTCGAGGGGCTCGCGCCGTGGACCGTGACCGTGCGCGCCGGCGCGCTGCAGTATCCTGCCGAGATCGACCCCGACGGCGCGCTCATGCGCACGGTGCGCGCGGGCTGCCGGCGCGCCGGCCTGCCCGCACCCGGCACCTTCGTGAGCCACGGCTGCGTGGACGCGGGGCTCTTCGTGCGCCAGGGCTGCGAGGCGGCGATGTGGGGCCCGGGCGATCCGGCGATGTGGCACACCGACGAGGAGCGCGTGCCGCTCGCGGCGCTGCGCGAGGCCGCCGCGGGGTATCTCGGCTTCCTGCTGGAAGCCTGACGGCGAATGGAGGCGTGATGGGTGCGGTGGAGGCAATCGGCGCGATGCGCGGCGAGCTGGAGGCGATCCGGCGCGAGCTGCACGCGCATCCGGAGCTCGGCTTCGAGGAGGCGCGCACCGCGGCGCTGGTGCAGGAGAAGCTCGCCGCCTGGGGCATCGAGGTGCACGCGGGCATCGCGACCACCGGCGTGGTGGGCGTGCTGCGCGGGCGCGGCGGCTCGAGCGCGCGCGCGGTGGGGCTGCGCGCCGACATGGACTGCCTGCCGATCGAGGAGACGAGCGGCGTGCCGTGGCGCTCGCGCCGCCCGGGGCTCATGCACGCCTGCGGCCACGACGGCCACACCGCGATGCTGCTCGGCGCGGCGCGCTACCTCGCCCAGACGCGCGCCTTCGACGGCACCGTCGTGCTCATCTTCCAGCCGGCCGAGGAAGGCCGCGGCGGCGGCGCGCGCATGGTGGCCGAGGGCCTGTTCGAGCGCTTCCCGGTCGATGCGGTGTACGCGCTGCACAACTGGCCGCTGCTGCCGCCGGGCACGATCGCGGTGCGCCCGGGGCCGATGATGGCGGCGGTCGACGAGCTGGAGATCGTGGTGCACGGCACCGGCGGCCACGCCGCCATGCCGCACCTCGCGGTCGACGCGGTGGTCGCGGGCGCGCAGATCATCAGCGCGCTGCAGACCGTCGCCAGCCGCAGCGTGAGCCCGGTCGAGGCGGTGGTGGTGAGCGTGTGCTCGGTGCAGACGAGCCAGGTGGGCGCCTTCAACGTGCTGCCCGATTCGGTGCGGCTGCTCGGCACCGTGCGCAGCTTCCGCCCCGAGACGCGCGCGCTCGCGCACGAGCGCGTGCGCGCCATCGCCGGGCAGGTCGCGGCCGCGCTGGGCGCGCGCGCCGAGGTGAACTTTCGCCGCGGCAATCCCGCCACCGTGAACACCCCG
>DATLGR010000222.1:0-6588 GCA_035540415.1 Burkholderiales bacterium
GTGCGGCGCGCGGGTGCGCTCCCGCAGCCAGGCGGCGAGCGCGATGGCGCGCTCCTCCAGCACCAGCTGCAGCGAGCGTGCGAGGTCGAAATGGCGCCGCTCGAGCGGCCCGCCGCGGGCGCGTCGCGGGCCGAAGGCCTCCTCGAGCTCGAGCGCCTCGACCGTGTACTGCCCGTCGGCCCCCGGGCGGATGCGCTCGCGGAAGTGCTCAGCGTACGCCGGCTCCCCGTAGGAGGCGAGCGCCATCACCTTGTACTCGTCCGACGAATGCAGGAACCCGAGGTAGTCCGTGAGCTGCTCGTAGGCGAGGCCGAGCGAATGCGGCATGTGCACCTGGCCGAGCCGCCGGTACTCGGCGCCGTCGTAGTGGCCGTAGCTCGTCGTGGCGAGCTCGCCGCGGCCGTCGAGCGTCATGACGGCCGCCTGCTCGAAGGGCGCGGCGAGGAAGGCGCTCGCCTCGTGCGCGAGGTGGTGATCGACGTAGTGCCACTGCCAGCGGCGCTCGCGCTTGGCGCGCGCGAAGCGCTTCTTCAGGTGGTGCGGCGCGCCGTCGACGAGCTGGCGCTCGGCATTGACCACATAGGCGAGCTCGAGCGGCTCCCAGGGCGAGGTCCAGAGCTGCTTGGCGGGGTAGGCGCTCGGCTCGAGGGGCAGGGCGATGGTTTCGCCGTGCGCGTAGTCGCGCAGCAGCAGCTTCGGATTGAAGGAGTAGGCGACCTGGTCCACCTCGGTGAGGTCGATGTCCGCCGTGGCGAGGCAGTAGTCGATGGCGTGATAGGGCAGCTCCCAGGTGGTGAAGGGCAGCGGCCGCTTGCCGTGCTTGATGCGGGTGAAGCGCTCCTCCTCGGCGGCGGCGAGCACGCGCCCGTCGCGCACCAGGCACGCTGCGGGGTCGTGGTACACGGCGTTGATGCCGAGCGTGATCATGCCGCCGCGCCGGAGAGGAGCGCGCGCGCCGAGAGCAGCTCGCGCGCGGCCTGCGCGACGCGCGCCGGCGGCACGCCGCGCAGGCAGTCGTGGTGGCCCGCCGGGCAGACGCTCTTGTAGCAGTTGCGGCACGGTACGTCGTGGAACAGCACGCGCGAGGGCACGCGCCAGGGCGTGTGCTGCGGATTGGTGAGGGCGTAGAGATCCACCACCGGCGTGCCGAGCGCCGCGGCGATGTGCGCCGGGCCGGTGTTGTTGGAGATCACGAGATCCGCGGCCTCGACCAGCGCGCCGAGCTCGGCGAGGCTCAGGCGCCCCGCGAGCGAGCGCGCCGGCTGGCGCATGCGCGCCAGCACGCCCGCCACGAGCGGCTCCTCGCCGGCGTCGCCGGTGAAGACGGCTTCTCCGCCGACCTCTTCGATCAGCAGGTCGACCGCCGCGGCGTACTGCTCGGGCGGATAACGGCGCGAAGGCGCGCTCGCGCCCGGGTGCACGACCACGAGCGGCCGCGGCGGGTCCTCGACCAGGGCGCGGAGGCGCTGCCGGGCCGCCGGCGGCACGCGCAACGACAGCCCCGTGTTCACCGTACGCGCGCCCACCGCGGCGACGAGATCCATCTGGCGCTCCACCTCGTGGCGCACGCGCTCGGCGGGCTCGGGCTCACGCACCCAGTCGGTGAGCAGCTCGTAGGGGTTCTCGCGGCAATGCGCGAGGCGCCGGGGAATGCCGGCGAGATACGCCAGGTACGCGGCGGGGAGCGGGCTCTGGCTATAGACGGTGAAGATGACCGCGGCGTCGAAGCGCCCGCGCGCCAGGCGCCGGATCATCGCCGCGTCGTGCTCGCGGCTTGCGCCGGCGGCCTTCATCCACGGCGCGGCGAACACGATGCACTCGTCGACCTCGGGGACGAGCGCCGCCACCGCGGCGCCCGCCGGCGAGGTGAGCAGCGTGATCCGGCAGCCGAAGCTCTCCCGGCAGGCGCGCAGCGCGGGGCTCGTCATGAGCACATCGCCCAGGCCGTCGAGGCGCACGCACAGCAGGTTGCGCGCGTCGCGCCAGCTCAACCGGCCGCTCCGGCAATGATGTCGGCGGCCTCGGGCAGGGTCGCGGCGACATGGTCGGGGCGCCGCGCTGCTTCCAGGCGCCACTCGGTCTCGTTGCCCACGTCGAGGAGCACCGTGCGGCAGCCGGCGCGCCGGCCGGCCTCGATGTCGTCCAGGATGTCGCCGACCATCCAGGAGCCGGCGAGGGTAATCCCCTGCTCGCGCGCGGCCCGCTCGAGGAGGCCGGCGGCCGGCTTGCGGCAGCCGCAGCCCTGCGCCGGGGCGTGCGGGCAGTAGTAGAAGCCGTCGAGCGCCGGGAGGAGCTCGCGCAGCTTCGCCTCCACCGCCTGCAACGCGTCCTCCGGAAAGAGCCCGAGCCCCGCGCCCGGCTGGTTCGACACCACGATCACCCGATAGCCGCCGCGCGCGAGCCGCGCCACGGCTTCGCGGGCCCCCGCCGTCAGCGCGACCCTGGCAGGATCCACGTTGTAAGGCACGTTTTCGACCAGCGTGCCGTCCTTGTCCAGAAAGACGGCTAGGGCCATGAGGTTTCGCGCATGGGGATCACGGTCACTTCCGGGATCACGCTCTCCTCCGGCAGGGTCAGGACGAAGCGGATGGTGGCGGCGACGTTCGCCGGATCCTGCAGCACCCCGGGATCGATGTCCGGGAATCGATCGAGCAGGAACGGCGTGCGCATGCCGCCCGCCACGATCGCCGTGACCTTGATGCGGTGCGGCCGAAGCTCGGCGTGCAGCGCGTGCGACAGGCCGAGCAGGCCCCACTTGCTCGCGTGATAGGCGGCGGCGTTCGGCCAGGCCCGCTTGGCGGCGGTCGAGGCGATGTTCACGATCTGGCCGCCGCCCTGCGCGCGCATGCGCGCGGCGGCGTGCCTCGCCATGAGGAAGGCGCCGCGCAGATTGACCGCGATCACCGCGTCCCATTGCGCCACGGTGAGCTCGTCGATGGGCAGGGTGAAGTCCACCGCGGCGTTGTTGACCAGCACGTCGAGCCGGTCCAGGCGCTCGAACGCCGCGGCCACCGAGCGCTCGTCCGTGAGATTTAGCGGCACGGCGCGTGCGCCGCCGGGCAGGCTTTCGGCCACCGCCTGCGCGCCGGCAAGGTTGACATCGGCCAGTACCAGCGCCGCGCCCGCGCGCGCGAGCTCGCGCGCGATCGCCGCTCCCAGGCCGCGCGCACCGCCGGTGACCAGGACGGTGCGGCCTTCGAGGCTCATGCGGCCCTTTCCAGCGACAGCGGCCGCGGGGCGTTCCACACCTCGCGGTACAGCCCGGCGATGGCGGCGGTGACCTTCGTCCAGGTGAACTGCTCGTGGACGCGGTCGATGGCGTTGCGGCCGAGGCTGCGCCGATATTCCGGATCGCGGAACAGGGTCGCCAGGCTCGCCGCCAGCGCCTCCGGGTCGTTCGGCGGGACGAGGCATCCGGTAAAGCCGTCGGCGACGCTGTACCTGATGCCCCCGACGTCGGCGCCGACTACCGGCGTGCCGCAGGCCATCGCCTCGAGCGGCGTGATGCCGAAGGGCTCGTACCAGGGCGTGCTGACGAAGACGTCGGCCGCGTTGTAGTAAAGCTTCAGGAACTCGCGGCTGCGCCGGCCGGTGAACAGCACGCGCTCGGCGACGCCTTCGGCGCGAGCGAGGTCCTTCAGCCGCCCGATCTCGGGGGTGAGCAGCGGGCAGGGCAGGTCGGAGTTGCCGCCCACGACGATGAGCCGCGCCGGGACGTCGTGGCCGCGCGCCAGGCGGCCGAGCGCGCGCACCACGTTGTCCACGCCCTTGCGCGGCACCAGCCGGCCGATGTTGAGGATGATCGGCTCCTTCGCGTCGAGCCCCAGCGCGCGGCGCGCGAAGGGCCGCGCGATCGGCCAGAACTCGCCCTTGTCGAAGCCGCAGGGGACGATGGCGATCTTGCGCGGGTCGGCGCCGTAGAGCGAAACCAGATCGTCGCGGTCCTGCGGGCACTCGGCGATGAGCGCGTCGGACTCGGCGATGGCGCGCTCCTCGATGGCCAGGCGCTCGTCGGGGAATTCGTCGGCTTCCGGCTGGTGCAGGCGCCGCACCCGGCCGAGCGCGTGGAAGGTGACGACGAACGGAGTGCCGAGCGCGCGCTTCAGGCGCCGCGCGGCGAGCGTCGAGAGGAAGAAGTTCGCGTGCGCCACGCGGTAGCCGCCTTCGGCGCGGGCGAACCGCACCACGAAGTCGCAGAATTCCTCCATCAGCGGCAGCAGCTCTTCCTTGCGCACGAAGCGCGGCGGTCCGGCGGGAACGTTGATGACGCGCACGCCCGGCTGCCAGGCGATCACCTCGGGCTGCTCGGCGCTGTCGCGCCGGGTGAAGACGTCGATGGCGTAGCCCAGGCGCGCGAGCTGACGCGCCACCTGCGCCACGTAAATGTTCTGCCCGCCGCTATCGACGCCTCCGGCGGAAGCGAGCGGCGAGGCATGGTCGCTGATGAGCGCGATGTTCGTGCGCAATTGGATTCCTTTCAAGGCACCGCTTTCGTGCCACGGCAGAGAGCAATTGGTGTTCCACGGCCTGAGTCGCGGTGATGCGTACGGCGCGGGACACACGCACGCGGCAATTCGTACCGCACCGTGCAAGCGCGGCAGAACGCTTGGTCAGCGCGGTACGAAGAGGCTTTCGCTACTTGTCAGCCTTCTCGCGCGGCGCAGTCGCGCCGGCGGCCGCGCCGGAAATCTGGCGCGCCATCTTCAAGTGCTCATCGATCTTCGGTGCGGCCGCTGCGGCCATCGAACGAAGCGCCGGATCCTTGGCCTTCTTCGCCGCCTCGCGCGCGAGAGCGAGGGACTTCTCATGGTCCTTGACCATCTGCTCCATATACAGGCGGTCGAACTCCTGCCCTTTCGCGCCCTCGAGCCTCCGGAGCGCCGCCTGATGCTCTTTGGCCGGCTGCGCGGGCATCGCGAAGTCCTTTTTCTTCGCCAGCGCGCGCTGCTCGTCGAGCATCTGGCCGTGGTCCTCGACCATGTGGCGCGCGAAGCTTTTCACCGCGCCGTCCTGCGCGCGCGCCTCCGCGAGCTTGCTGGTCTCGACCTCCGCGAGGTTCGCCTGCGCCATGTCGTGAAAGTAGCGCTGATCCTGCTTTGCGGGCTGGGCGAGGGCGGCGCCGGGAAGCGCGATCGCCAGGGCCGCGAGCGCTGCGGTGAAGTGTCGCATGGGGATCTCCATTGGTTGAAGGAGAACCGCCTACTGCACTTGCCGTGCCGCTGCCTCGATCGCCTGGAGGACGCGGCGAGGATCGACGTGATGAACCATGTGGCCCGCGCGCGGCGAAAGCAGCAGCGTGCTGCCCGGCACCTCGCGCGCGAGGCGCGCGGAATGCCGCTCGGTGTGGACGTAGCGGTCCTGCGCGCCGGCGACGATGAAGGTCGGCACGGTGATCTCGGCATAGCGGCGCTGGAGCGCGATGGCGGAAGGGATCAGCGCCGCCACCTCCTCGCCGCTCGCGCGAAGCTGCGAGGGGCGCAGCGCCATCCACACCGGGAACCGGTCGAAGTAGCGCGGCACCGGCGCCGGGCTGAAGAGCAGCTTGAGCATGTGCGGCCAGAGCAGCCGGCGCACGAGCGGCGAGATCGTATAGCGCAGCACGTCGCCGATGACGGGGATGGCGGGCGGCACGAGCAGCGGCACGTCGGGCCGGGCGGTCGGATAGTAGTAGCCCGAGGCCAGCACCACCGCGCGCGTCGCCGTGGGAAAGGCGAGCGCATAGGCGGCCGCCACCATCGCGCCGAAGGAGTGGCCGAAGACGATGGGCCGCTCCACGCCGATGCGGGCGAGCATGGCATGCAGCAGCGCGGCCTGCGACTGTGGCCCCCAGAGGCGCCCGCGCGGCCGCGTGCTGTATCCGTACCCGGGCCGGTCGATCGCGATGACGCGGTAGCGCGCGGCCGCGAGCTCGTAGAGCCCGGACAGCGCGAGCTCGCGAATCATCGTGTCGCGACCGTGCAGCATGACGAGCGGCGGCCCCTCGCCGCGCTCGAGGTAGTGAAGGCGCACGCCGTCGACCTCGACGAAGCGGCCCATGGGCGGGTTCTCGCGCTCGGCCTGCCAGGCGCGGTAGTTCACGAACACCGACGCGGCCAAGGCGGCGGCGGTGCCGAACTGGAGCTGGAGTCTGGGGTGCATCAGCGTCGGGAAGGAAGACTCATGCCGGGCACGCGTGTTGCGTATGTTGGCGCGCAGTCCATGTCCATCTTGTAACGAAGGAGGAACTTCTCGTATGAAACTCAAACTGATCACCGCGGCGACGGCCGCTGCGCTCCTCGCTTTCGGCGGCGCGTCGTTCGCTCAATCGTCGGGTTCCGCCGCCGGAGCGTCGGGCTCGGCGGACACGCCGGCGAGCGCGCAAACGTCGCCGGGCAGCGCCGCTGGCGGCGCGACGGGCGCGGGCGCTGGGACGACCGGCGCGGGCGCGGGTACGACTGGCGCGGGCACCGGGACGACCGGCGCGGGCGCCGGGGCAACCGGAACAACCGGCGCGGGTGCTGGAGCGACGGGCACGACCGGCGCGGGTGCTGGAGCGACGGGCACGACCGGCGCGGGCGCCGGGGCGACCGGCACCACGCCGGGCGCTGG
>DATLGR010000223.1:0-5581 GCA_035540415.1 Burkholderiales bacterium
ACGTCAAATAAATGTGCCGTTCACCACCGCGAGCGCATCGACGCGAGTTCCGCCCTGATGCCCTCGAGCGCGTTGACCGCGGCAAGCGCCTCACGGGCGACCGTGCCGTCCGGGGCCCTGATCACCTCCACGTGCTGCCCCGGGCCGAGCACGAACTCTGCCAGACGCACCATCTGCGGGTGAACGGCCGTGGCGAGGCGCAGGGCCCCATCGATGCGGCCGTGGAAATCCTCGGCCCCCTGCACCTCGGGCGATGAGCATGAATTCGCGTGAATTGGTGTCGTTCATGTATGCATGGTGAATGCCGCGCTGCTCGCCGGTTTGCGCTGGATCAAACGTTCGCGCCGTTTGACGCAGGTCAACAGGGCGAACCGTGCGCTGCGTACGCTGCCGGCATGCTGCGCGCACCCTTCCGCCTCTCTGCGGCGCTCGCCGCGGCCGGGCTCGCCGGCTGCGCCGCGCTGCTGCCGCGCGCCGAGCTCGCGACGCAGGAGAGCTGGCGCGACTACGACGCGGCGCAGGGCGCGATCGAGAAGATCGTGCCGATGCGCACCACGCGCGACGATCTGCACGCCGAAGGCATCGAGCCGCGGCGCAACCCGGCCATCACCATCCTCACCTACTCCGACGTGGTGCAGCGCTTCGCCGGCGCCCCGATCGGCCACGACCACCTCGACGCGGGCGTGCGCAAGTGCCTCACCGCCGGCAAGGCGTGCAGCGGGTACGCCATCCTCGTGCGCCGCACCGAGCGAAAGCGCGTGGGCAACTTCTGGCTCGACAGCCTCAACTTCTATCGCGAGACGGAGATCGTCGGCTGGAGCTTCAACGCCCTCATCCTCCTCGTCGACGACGTGGTGGTCTACACGCTGCACGGCGGCCAGCCGCGGCTGCACGAGCGCGAGGTGACGCGCAACCCGCTCGGCCCGCTGCAGGGCTGGGGCCAGCAGGTCGGCCCGAACGTGTTCGACTGAGGCGCGTGGCGCCTAGTGCGCCATCAGCACCGGCACGGTCATCGCGTCGAGCAGGCTGCGCGTCGCGCCGCCGAGCGCAAGCTCGCGCAGCCGCGAGTGGCCGTAGGCGCCCATGACGATGAGGTTGGCGTCCATGTCGGCGGCGCGCGAGAGGATCTGGGATCCGATGTCCAGGTCCGGCGCGGTCTGCCGCGCGGCGGTGGCCTTGACGCCGTGGCGCGCGAGATACAGCGAGAGGTCGGCGCCCGGCACCTCGCCGTGGTCGCCGCGCTGCGGCTCGAAAGCGACGACTTCGACCGCGTCGGCCGCCTGCAGGAGCGGCAGCGCGTCGGTCACCGCGCGCGCCGACTCGCGGCTCGCGTTCCAGGCCACCATCACGCGCTTGAACCGGCCGGGGAAGCGCCCGGCGTACGGCAGCAGCAGCACCGGGCGGCCGGCCGAGAGCACGATGTCTTCGACCGTGACGCGCTCGAGGCGCTGCTGCGGCTCGGGCTGGCCGAGGATCACGAGGTCGGCGTAGCGCGCGCTCAGGCGCACCGCGGGCGTCACCTCGTCCGGCGACACGCGCCATTCGGATTTGGCAGGCGCGCGCCGCTCGGCGCGCCGGAACTCGGCCTCGGCGGCGGCCGCCGCCTCGCGCCGGTTGCGCCGCTCGATTTCCTGCACCACCGGACCCGCCTCGGCGACGGCGAACGAAGGGATGTAGGCCGCGCCGATGGCGAACAGGCCCACCAGGTGCGCGTCGAAGCGCTCGGCGAGCTCGAAGCCCACGCGCAGGCGCTCGGCGCGGCGCGGGTTCTGGTCGAGGTGGACGAGGATGGTTTTGTAGGTCATGTCGGTCTCCGGAAAGGAAGATGGTCAGCGCGCCTTGCGCCCGAGCGCCCGCATCTCGTCGAGCCAGCGGCGGCGCGCGCCGGCGGCGCCCTCGACCGTGCCCACGAGGCTCGCGCGGACCGGGCCGAAGCCGCAGAACTCGAGGATGTTGCGCTTCAGGCTCTTCACGCTGTGCGAGCGGTAGTAGAGGCGATAGAAGAAGGCCGGCATGCCCATCGTCACCACGACGCGCGCCGAGCGGCCCGCGAGCAGCTTCTTCCACATGCGCCCCGGCGCGGCCGCGCCGATGGCGAAGCCCGGCCGCAGCGCCTGCTCGAAGAAGCCCTTGAGCAGCGCCGGCATGTCGCCGAGCCACAGGGGAAAGATCACCACCACGTGCCCGGCCCATGCGAGCGTGTCCTGCGCCTTGCGGATGGCCGGCGGCGTCGTGCCGCCGTTCCAGTCGGCGGCGCTGCGCAGCAGCGGGAACTCGAGCGCCGCCACGTCGATCACGCGCACCTCGTGGCCCGCTTCGCGCGCCGCGCCGGCATAGGCCTCGGCGAGCGCATGGCCGAAGTGCCCGCCGGCCGGGTCGGGATGCCCCTGGATGAGCGCGATGTTCATCGCCGCCGCAGGAGCGCGAGCACCGGCGCGAGCCGCGCGCCCCAGCCGAGCACGCGCAGCGCGGTGCCGATCACCTGGTCGGCGCTCGACACGCGGCGCGCCACCGGCTCGAGCGCGGTCGCGAAGCGCTCGCGGTCGCGCTCGAGCTCGGCGAGGCTCGCGGCGAACGGCCGCGGCCGCCCCGCGCCCAGGCGCCGCAGGCTGAAGGCCGCGGCGAGCGCGAGGCCGAAGAAGAAGAGCGCGATCAGCACCGCGGCGAGCGCGCGGTGCGCCTCCGCCACGGCGAGCAGGAGCGCGCCGGCGGCAAACGCGGCGCCCAGCGCGGCGAGCAGCAGCACCACCAGCGCGCCGGCGAGCGCATAGAACAGGCGCGCCAGCTCCTGCTGCAGCTCGGCGCCGAAGAGCTCCAGGCGCGCGCGCGCCAGCGCCGCCGCGCTGTCGAGGAGCGCCTGGAGCGAGCCGAGGAGCCCGGCGCCCGGGTTCACTTGCGCGCGAGGAGGATGCCGAGCACCAGCCCGACGCCCGCGGCGATGCCCACCGCGGTCCACGGGTGCTCGCGCACCTGCTGGTCGAGCTCGCCGCCGGCGTCGTCGAGACGGGCGCGCGCCGCGCGCACCGACTGCTCGGCGCGCGCGCGGATGCGCGCGATTTGCTCGCCGCCCTGGCTGGCGGTGGCCTTGAGGAGGTCTTCGGCGTCGCCGACCACCGTCTTGAGGTCGTGCATGAGCTTGTCGCTGCTGAGGTCCATGGGAGGCTCCGATCGTCGTTGAGGTGGCTCGACGATACCGGCGGCGCCCGCGGCCGGTTTGAGCAAGATCAAACGCCGCGCGGGGGCGGCGCGGAAGATGCGCCCATGCCCCGCGCCGACCCCGGCTATCGCCTCGCCGACCAGGACGTGGAGTTCCTCAACAGCGACGACACGCGCGGCGTGCGCCTGGAGCTCGAATACCTGAAGGCCGAGTCGCTGCTGCGCAGCCACGGCGTGCGCGAGACCATCCTCGTGATGGGCAGCACGCGCGCCACGCGCCGAAACCCCTACTACCGCGTGGCGCGCGCCTTCGGCCGCCTGGTGGCGCGCGCCTCGGACGCGGCGGTCATGACCGGCGGCGGCCCGGGCATCATGGAGGCGGCCAACCGCGGCGCGCTCGAGGCGGGCGGGGTTTCGATCGGCCTCAACATCGACCTGCCGCGCGAGCAGGCGCCGAACGGCTTCCTCACCCCCGGGCTGTCGCTGCGCTTTCGCTACTTCGCGCTGCGCAAGCTGCACTTCCTGCTGCGCGCGCGCGCCATGGTGGCCTTCCCGGGCGGCTTCGGCACCTTCGACGAGCTCTTCGAGACGCTCACCCTCGTGCAGTGCCGCAAGATCGCCCCCATTCCGATCGTGCTGGTCGGCGAGGCCTACTGGACCCGCGCGGTGCGCTTCGACGTGCTCGCCGCCGAGGGCATGATCGACCGGCGCGACCTGCGGCTGTTTCGCTACGCGGACACGGCGCCGGCCATCTGGGACGCGATCCGGGGCGCGCCGCTCAGGCCTGCCGCTCGAGCAGCCGCGCCAGGGTGGCGAAGGCCCGCTCGTAGAGCGGGCGGCGGTGCCAGTCCTCCAGCCGCATCGCGGCGCTCCGCGCGAGGTCGGCGGCGAAGTCCTCCTCGAGCTGCCACGCGAGGCGCCGCTGCAGGATCGCGGCGTTCACCTCGTCGTTCAGGCTGAAGGAGCGGTTGTCGAAGTTGGTCGAGCCCACCACGCTCCACACCCCGTCGACCACCATCACCTTGGCGTGCATCATGGCCGGCTCGTACTCGTGGATGGCGACGCCCGCCTCGAGCAGCCGGCCGTAGCGGCGCCGGCTCGCCAGCCGCGTGAGCGGGTGGTTGTTCCACGAGCCCGGCACCAGCACCGTGACCTCGACGCCACGGCGTGCGGCGCGCTCGAGCTCGCCGAGCAGGCTGCGGTCGGGGATGAAGTACGGGGAAGCAATGCGGATCGAGCGATGCGCCGAGGCGATGAGGAGCTGGAAGAGAAGCCGCGCGCGCGTCGCGCGCCCTTCCGAGGGGGAGCTGCTCACCACCAGGCCGAGGCCCTCGCCGTGGGGCAGCGGCTCGGGCTCGCTGCCCGGCTGGGCGGGGAACTCGTCCTCCCCCAGGATCTCGCCCGAAGCCTCGAGCCAGTTCTCGGCGAATGAGGTCTGCAGGCCCCGCACGAGATCGCCCGTCACCCGCACCATGGTGTCGCGCCACGGCCGGCCGCGCCCCGGCGGCCCGACCCAGTAGTCGGCCACGCCGATGCCGCCGATGAACCCCACGCGGCCGTCCACGATGAGGAGATCGCGGTGGGTGCGGTTGTTGAGCCGCTTGAGGGTGTACCAGGCGATCGGCTGGTACCAGTGCATCTCGCCGCCGGCGCGCTCTAGCTCGGCGAAGAAGCGCCTGGGCGTGAAGAAGCTGCCGTAGCGGTCGGCGATCACCCGCACGCGCACCCCGGCCCGCGCGCGCTCGGTGAGCGCCGCGAGCATCTCGTCGGCGACCCGCCCGCGCAGGAACAGGAATGCCTCGAAGTGAACGCTGTGCCGCGCCGCCCGGATCGCCGCGAGCTCGGCGGCGAAGGTGGCCTCGCCGCTCGAGAGCACCTGCACCTCGCCGGCGGCGAAGGGCCGCGCGTTCACGAGCGCGCTCAGGTAGTCGACGAACTCGGCCGAGTCGGTGCGCGCCTGCGGGGGGCGCGCGCGGTACGCCACTGCCGGCTCGAACAGGATGAGGAACAGCAGCACCGCCACGATGACGAGCGCCGCGAGCTCCAGCAGGTTGCCGAGCGACAGGAACTGCATGCCGCCATTCTGCCCTCGGCGCTAGGCGGGCGCGCGAACCAGGAGCACCGGGACGGGAGAGGCGCGCACCACCTGCTCGGCGTCGCTGCCGAGCACCAGGCGGCGCATGCCGCGCCGCCCGTGCGTGCCGAGCACGATCAGGTCGGCGCGCTGCTTCTTCGCCTCGCGCACGATGAGGTCCGCGGCGGGGCCGCCCACGGTCTCGCGCAGGACGGTCTTCGCCGCCACGCCTTCCTTCTTGGCCGCCGCCTGCGCCTTGGCGAGGATGCGCTGCGCGTCCTCGCGCAGCAGTGCGACAAGGTCGCTCCCTGCGGCGGCGGCCCCGCCTTCGGGCGCGGCGAGCGCGTAGTA
>DATLGR010000224.1:0-7224 GCA_035540415.1 Burkholderiales bacterium
GCGCTGGACGAGCTCGTTCCCGACTGGAAGGCGAAGGGCGCCCCGCTCGACACGCCGGTGACGGAGGACCGCTTCCTGTTCCTCACCGCCACCTCCGCGGTTCGCACGCCGAGCGCGCTCCTGCCCGCCTGCTTCACGAACCACGGCAACTACGTCATCAGCCTGGGCAACCTTTGCCGCTGGCTCGCGCGCGAGGCCGAGGCGCTCGGCGTGGAGATCTTCCCGGGCTTCGCCGCCGCCGAGGTTCTGTTCGAGGGCGCCGCGGTGAAAGGCGTGGCGACCGGCGACATGGGCATCAACCGCAAGGGCGAGAAGACCGAGGCCTACCAGCCCGGCGTCGAGCTGCATGGCCGGTACACCTTGTTCGCGGAGGGGGCGCGCGGCCACCTCGGGCGCCGGCTCGAGGAGCACTTCGGCCTGCGCGAAGGCGCGCAACCCCAGGTCTACGGCATCGGCCTGAAGGAGCTGTGGGAAGTCGAGCCCGAGCGGCACCAGCCCGGCCTCGTGATCCACACCGCGGGCTGGCCGCTGCCGCCCGAGGTGTACGGCGGCTCGTTCCTCTACCACCAGGCCGACCGCCAGGTCGCGGTGGGCTACGTCGTGGGCCTGGGCTACGAGAACCCCTACCTGTCGCCGTTCGAGGAGTTCCAGCGCTTCAAGACGCATCCGAAGATCCGCGGGGTGCTCGAGGGCGGAAAGCGCGTGAGCTATGGCGCGCGCGCCATCGCCGCGGGCGGGCTGCAGTCGCTGCCGCGCCTCGTGTTCCCCGGCGGTGCGCTGATCGGCGACGAGGCGGGCTTCCTCAACGCCTCGCGCATCAAGGGAAGCCACTGCGCCATCAAGTCCGGAATGCTGGCGGCGGAAGCGGCCGCCGATGCGCTCGCTGCCGGGCGCGCGCACGACGAGCTGACGGCCTACCCCGAGGCGTTTCGCGCGAGCTGGCTGCATGAGGAGCTCTACCGCGGCCGCAACTTCAAGCCGTGGATGTCGAAGGGCCTCTATCTCGGCTCGCTGATGGTGGGCGTGGACCAGATCCTGCTGCGCGGGCGCGCGCCGTGGACCCTGCGGCACAAGGGCCCGGACCATGCGCAGCTGCGCCCGGCCAAGGCGTTCGCGCCGATCATCTATCCCAAGCCCGATGGCGTGCTCACCTTCGACCGGCTCTCCTCGGTGTTCGTCTCGAACACCAACCATAGCGAGGACCAGCCGCCGCACCTCACGCTCAAGGACCCGGCACTGCCGGTGACCGTCAACCTCGCCGAATATGCCGGGCCGGAAAGCCGCTACTGCCCCGCGCAGGTCTACGAGTTCGTCGACGGCGCCGGCGGCCCGCGCTTGCAGATCAATGCGCAGAACTGCGTGCATTGCAAGACCTGCGACATCAAGGACCCGCGCCAGAACATCGTCTGGGTCGTGCCCGAAGGCGGCGGCGGGCCGAACTACCCCAACCTGTAGCGGCTAGCCCGGCAGGCGCGGCAGGATGCGCGGCACGCGCCGCGGCGAAGGCTCCACCATCGCCTCGGAGAAGCGCAGCCCCGCGCGCTTCAGGCGCCGGATGCCGGCGTCGAGGTCGCCGTGCAGGATCGCCAGGTTGCCCACGGGAGGGCGTCCATCGCGAAAGCAAAGCCGCGTCGCGCCGTCGCAAAAGCGCCCCCGCGCCACCTCCTCGTCGGCCAGGCGCAGGCGCGGCGCTGCGGGCACGCGGCTGCCGAAGATGGGAACCCAGACCGAAAGCGCGCTCGCGACGACGTCGAGCAGACCGGCGGTGGGCCGCGCGCGCTCCTCCGGCCCCACGACCCGGACGTAGGCCACCGCCGCCGCCATGGCGAGCGGCACGAACTCGTTGTACGACGTGTCGCCGGACACCAAGCCTCCTGCGGGCCAGTATAGGAAGCCGCTGCAGATGACGCTGTCGGCGAACCCGGAAAGCGCTGTCGCCGCTAGGCGACAGCCTGTCGAGCCGGCTGAAGGAACCGCTCGATCTCCTCCGGCGGCACGGGACGGCTGACGAGGTAGCCCTGGATCTGGTCGCAGCCCAGGTCGCGCAGCAGCCGGACCTGCTCGTCGTCCTCGACTCCTTCGGCGATGACCTTGAGCCCCAGCGTGTGGGCGAGCGAGACGATCATGGCCACGATATTGCGGGGGTAGCCGGCGTCGCGCATGCGCACGACGAAGCTGCGGTCGATCTTCAGCACGTCGACCGGCAGGCGCGCCAGGTAGCTGAGCGAGCAGTAGCCGGTGCCGAAGTCGTCCACCGACACCTCCACGCCGGCCCGGCGCAGGACCTGCAGCTTGCGCGTGGTCTCGTCGATGTCGTCGACGAGGACGCTTTCCGTGATCTCGACGTCGAGCAGCGGCCGGGCGCGGCCGAAGCCTGCCAGCGCCTCCAGCACCGACTCGACGAAGTCGCCCTGGCGCAGCTGGATGGCCGAGACGTTGACCGAGGTGCGCGGGACCTCCAGGCCGAGATCCTGCCAGTGCCGGATGTCCTGCACCGCGCGCCGCAGCGCCCAGCGCCCGGCCGCGAGGATCATCCCGGTTTCCTCCATCAGGCTGACGAACTTGGCCGGCGGTACCGCTCCAAGCTCCGGGTCCTGCCAGCGGATGAGCGCCTCGAGGCCTGCCAGGGAGCCGCTTTTCACGTCGACCTTGGGCTGGTAGTGCAGCGCGAGGCGGCCGTCCTCGATGGCGTGACGCAGGCGATGCTCGAGGTTGAGCGACTCGGCCACGCGCGCATTCATCTCCGCGCTGTACAGCAGATGGCGCTGCGCCGACTGCTTGGCGTGCTTCAGCGCGGTCTCGGCGTTGGCGAGCAGCGCCTCGGCCGACTCGCCGTCGGCGGGAAAGAGCGCCACGCCGGCCTTCATCGCGATGCGCAGCCGCACGCCTTCGATGCTCACCGGCTCGGCGAGCGCCTGGCGCAGCTGCTCGAGCGCCCGCGTCACGGCTTCGGCCGGCGGCTCGAGCGCCGCGAGCGCAACGGCGAAGTGATCGGCGCCGACCCGCGCCACCGTGTCCTCGTCGCGCATCGCCCGGCGCAGCCGCCCCGCCACCTGCCGCAGCAGCTCGTCGCCGCCCGGGCGGCCGAACGTCTCGTTCACCATGCGGAAGCGCTCGAGGTCGAGGAACACGACGGCCGCGGGGCGCCGCTCGCGCCGCGCGGCAATGAGCGCCTGCCCCAGCCGGTCCATGAACAGGGTGCGATTGGGCAGATCGGTGAGCGAGTCGTGCAGCGCGAGGTAATCCATGCGCGCCTTCTGGCCCAGATGGTGAAGGGCAAAGGCGATGTCGCCGGCCAGCTCGTGCAGCAACCGCAACTCTTCCTCGTCGAAGAAATCGCGGCTGCGCGCATAGAGGAGAAGCGCCCCCGCGCTGCTGCCGGCAAAGGCGAGCGGCAGCACGGCGTACGCGCGCAGGCCGCGCGCGAGCGCCGCCGCCTGGCCCGGCGCCTCGGCGGCCTCCAGGTTGTTGCATACCGCCGCCCGCGGCGGCATCGGGAACGCGTCTGCGCCGAGTCCCGTGCCGCCCTCCGCGCTCCACACCACGCGCGCCCCCCCTTCGAGCCGGATGGCGGCGTAGCCGAAGCCGCCGCGCTCGACCGCGATCCTGCAGGCTTCCGCGAGGAGCTCCTCGCGGTCTGACACCCGCACGATGAGGGCATTCACCGCGCTCAGCGTCTCGAGGGTGCGGTTGAGGCGCTCGATGCGGCGCTGCTGGGCTTCGAGCGCGCCTGTCTTCTCGAGAAGCTGGTCGATCACGACCCGCAGGTGCTCGCTGCCGAGCTCTGCGGGCGCGGCCGCCGGCCGCGGCGGGCGCTCGTCGAGCACGTCCTTGATGGCGCGCAGGATGAGGTCGTTGTCGGAGGGCTTGACCAGCACTCGCGCGACGCCGTGCGCCCGGGCGAGCTCCTGGGCATCGCGGCCGCCGAAATAGGCGGTGTAGAAGACGACCGGGACGGCCGCCGTGCGAGGGTCTTCGCGCAAGCTTCGTGCAAGCACGTATCCGTCCATGCCCGGCATGAGGACGTCCGCGATCACCAGCGCCGGCGGCGCTGCGCGGGCCTGTTCCAGGGCCTGCTGCCCGTCGGCGGCCTTGACGACCGCGTAGCCTGCCACCTCCAGCAGCGAGGCCAGCGCCTCCCGATTGGCTCGGTTATCGTCGACCACCAGAATCGTCGCCATGGATCCGTAGACAGTCCGCCCGAGCGCCGGTGCCCGGCCGGCGCGAACCAGGCGGCCTGTCGTCATGGGCCGACGCAGCGTCGTCGTGCGCCCTACAACCGGCACCAAAGCCGGCGTCATCGACTAGAATCGCGCCGGTCATGGTCCGAGTGCTCGTCATCGACGATAACGACGACTTCCGCAAGCTCGCCCTGCTGTGGTTCCAGATCCACGGCATCGATGCGGAGGGCGCGGCCAACGGCGCCCAGGGCCTGGAGGTGCAGCGGGTCCGCCCGGCCACCGTGATCGTCACCGACATCTTCATGCCCGAGAAGGAAGGCATCGAGACGATCCAGGAGCTGCGCAAGGAATTCCCGGCGGCCAAGATCATCGCCATGACGGGCCGGGAGTCGCTCACCGGCTACGATGTGTTCCAGGTGGCGCGCGAGCTCGGGGCCGTCCGCACCTTCAAGAAGCCCTTCAAGCTCGACGACTTGATTGCCGCGGTGCGGGAGCTCAGTCCAGGGGCGTAAGGCCGTGGCGCACCGCGAATTTCACGAGCGACGGCAGGTCGGCTAGGCCGAGCTTGCGCATCAGCCGCGCGCGGTAGGTCTCGATGGTCCGGGGCGAGAGCTGCAGCTTGCGGGCGCAGCCGGCGACCGTTTCCCCCTCCACCAGCATCTGCAGCACGAAACGCTCGCGCGCGCTCAGCTGCCGCAGGGCGTCGGGGCTGCGTTTGTCGTGCAGGTAATCGGTCAGGACGGTGTCGGTGACGCTGGGGCTCAGGAAGCGGCCGCCCCCGCCGACCAGGCGGATGGCGTCGATGAGCTCCTCGGCGAGGTCCCGCTTCAGGACGTAGCCCCGCGCGCCCGCCTGCAGCGCCTGGTAGACCCGCTCGCTGTCCGAATGCATGGAAAGCATGATGATGCGCGCCTCGGGGTCCTGGCGCACGATCTCGCGCGCCGCGTCGATGCCGTTCAGCTGCGGCATCACGATGTCGAGCAGGACCACGTCGGGGCGCAGCGCCGCCGTGAGGCGCACCGCCTCGGCGCCGTCGGCGGCCGTGCCGACCACTTCCAGGTCGGACTGGGCAGCGAGCAGGTGGCGGATGCCGTCGGCGACGACCGCGTGGTCGTCCGCGATGAGGACGCGAAGTGGCATACGTCTATTTATCCACCCGTAGGAAATCCGTCAATCTTTCCTGTAGGGCTCTTTGTGACGCCGCTAGAATGCCGGGCGTGGAGCGGCTCGATTTCACGTCGTTCGCCTGGCTGACGCTGGTCGCGCTCGCCCTGACGGCCGTCCTGCTGCGGGCGCGGCCGCAGGAGCGCCCGTCGTTCCTGAACACGCTGTGGCTGTTCTTCATCGGCATCGCCGGCCAGGCGGCCGCGCTCGCCCTGGGCGCCTTCGACCTGCCGCGGGCGGGCGCCACCGCGGCCACGGTCTTTCGCATCGTCACCGCGCTTGCGCTCATCCGCCTGTTTGGCTTCGTCGTGTTTCGCGTGGCGCTGCCGCTCGCCGGCAAGCACCTCACGCGCATCGTCGAGGACATCGCCATCATCGTGGCCTACGTAGGCTACGGGCTGCTCCAGCTGCGCGGCGCCGGGATGGACCTGGGCAGCCTCGTCACCACGTCGGCGATCCTCACCGCGGTGCTCGCCTTCTCCATGCAGGACACCCTGGGCAACGTGCTCGGCGGCATCGCCATCCAGCTCGACAACTCCGTGCAGGTGGGCGACTGGATCCGCGTGGACGATCTCACCGGGCGCGTGCGCGACATCCGCTGGCGCTCGACGCTCATCGAGACGCGCAACTGGGAAACCGTGGTCATCCCCAACAGCATGCTCATGAAGTCGCGCGTCGCGATCCTCGGCCGGCGCGACGGCTCGCCACGGCAGTGGCGCCGGATCCTCAACTTCATGGTGGATCCCGGCGTGCCCCCGGCGCGGGTCATCGCCATCGTGGAGGACGAGATGCGCGAGCTCGCCATCCCCAACGTCGCGCGCACCCCGGCGCCCAGCTGCGTGCTCTACGCCTTCGAGCTGGGCAACCTGCGCTACCAGCTGCGCTACTTTCTCGTCGACATCCTCGAGGACGACAGCACCGACTCCCTGGTGCGGGTGCATCTGTTCGCGTCCCTGCAGCGCGCCGGCATTCGCGTCGCCGAGCCGCAGCACACCGTGCACGCGGTCGCCCGCGACGAGGCCCATGCCGAGACCGTCAAGAGGCGCGAGCTCACCCGGCGCCTGCAGGCGCTCGGCGCGGTGTCGCTCTTCGCCGGCCTGTCCGAGGCGGAGAAGTCCGACCTGGCCGAGCGCCTGCAGTACGCGCCCTTCGCGCGCGGCGACGTCATCACGAAGCAGGGCAACGTCGCGCACTGGCTTTACCTCGTCGCGTTCGGCGAGGCCGAGGTGCTCTACGAGCCGCCGCAGGGCGCGCCGCAGCCCATCGGCACGGTGCGGGCCGGGGAGTTCTTCGGCGAGATGTCGCTGCTCTCGGGCGAGGGGCGCAGCGCTACGGTCGTTGCCCGGACCGACGTGGAGTGCTATCGCCTCGACCGCGCCTCGTTCCAGCAGCTCCTCGCCGCGCGTCCCGAGCTGGCCGGCGAGATCGGCCGCATCGTGAGCGCGCGCCAGACCGACCTTGCCGCCAAGCGCGAGGCCTTCGCGCTGTCCGCCGCGCAGGTCCGCCCCCCCGAGGACGTCGAGCTCTTCGGCCGCATCCGGCGCTTCCTGCGCCTGGCCTGAGCTTCAGGGACTCCCGAGCCCGGCGATCAGGCGGCGAGGAACTGGTCTTCGGGCAGCGCAAGGACGCCGCCCGCGCCGTTCACCACGGTGTCGCGCAGGCCCGGCGCCTGCACCAGCACGTGCTCGGCGTAGAAGCGCGCGGTGGCGAGCTTCGCCTGGTGGAAGGCGGCCTCGCCCTCTGGCGCAGCGAGCTTGCGCTCGGCGGCGAGCGCCGCGCGCGCCAGCTGCCAGCCGCCGGCCACGATGCCGGCCAGCTTGAGGAACGGGACCGCGCCGGCGAACGCGGCACGCGGGTCCTTCGCCGCGACGATGAAGTC
>DATLGR010000225.1:0-4813 GCA_035540415.1 Burkholderiales bacterium
GGGCAAAGAAATGGGCGCGATCCGCTTCGAGGGCGACGGCGAGCGCTCTTGCGAGGACGGTGCCGAACTCGCCCGAGTCGTAGGTCATGCCCGAGGCGGCGCGGTAGGGCATCTCCTCCGGGCGCACGTGGTTGCGCCGGCGCAGCTCGAGGCGGTCGAGGCCCATCTCGGCCGCCGCCTGGTCGACGAGACGCTCCATGTAGTAGTTGCCTTCCGGGCGCCCGGCGCCGCGATACGCGCCCACCGGCGTGGTGTTGGTGAGCACGAGGCGCGTGTGCACTTCCATCAGCGGCGTGCGGTAGACGCCCACCGTGTTCTTCACCACGTTCGCCGTGGCCGGCAGCGGCGCCACGGTGGCGAGCCAGGCGCCGGCATTGCCGAAGCCCGTGACGCGCAGCGCGAGGAAGCGCCCCTCGCGATCGAGCGCCAGCTCGGCGCTCATCTCGTGGTCGCGGCCGTGCTGGTCGGAGAGGAAGCTGCCCGAGCGCTCGTCGGTCCACTTGACCGCGCGCCCCAGGGCGCGCGCCGCGTGCGCGAGGCACACGTACTCCGGATAGATCGAGCCCTTCATGCCGAAGGAGCCGCCGACATGCCCGGTGAGGACGCGCACCCGCGCCGGCGGCACGCCGAGGATGTCGGCGAGCTGGTTGCGCATCCCGAACACGCCCTGGCCCGGCGCGTGCAGCGTCCAGCGCTCGCCGGCATACACGCACAGCGCGGCGCGCGGCTCGAGCGGCGCGACCACCACGCGCGTGCTGCGCGGGGCGAGCCGCGTGACGTGCGCGGCGCCGGCGAACGCCGCCGCGACGCGCTCGGCGTCGCCGTGGCGGAACTCGAGCGCCACGTTGCCGGGCACCTCGTCGTAGAGCTGCGGCGCACCGCTCGCCGCCGCGGCGCTCGCGCGCGTCACCGCGGGCAGCGGCTCGATGTCGAGCGCGACCGCCTCGGCGGCATCCTTGGCCGCGGCAACGCTCTGGGCGATCACGCAGGCGACCGGGTCGCCGACGTAGCGCACGCGGCCGGCGGCGAGCGAGCGCCGTTCGGGCACGCGGATCCCGGGCATCGCGACATTGCACTTGTGCGGGCCGTAGGCCGCGAGGTCCGCGGCCGTGTACACCGCCAGCACCCCGGGCAGGCGCGCCGCTTCCCGCGTCGCCACGCGCCGCAGCACGCCGTGCGCGTGCGGGCTGCGCACCATCCAGGCGTACGCCTGGCCCGGCTCGTTGAGATCGTCGGTGTAGCGCCCGTCGCCGCGCAGCAGCGCGGCATCCTCGGGCCTCGGCAGCGGCTCTCCGATCATCGCAAAATGGGGGACGTACCCTGTTTTTCGCGCCCCGGTTTGGCTCGCCTATTGCCGCGCGAGATGCGCGACGGCGGCGATCTCCACCAGGAACTCGGGCTTCACGAGATCGGCGCGGATGCAGTAGCGCGCGGGCGGCCGGACCGGGAAGTACTCGCGGTAGACCTCGTTCATCGCCGCGTAGTCGCCCAGGTCCTTCAGGAAGATGTGGTTGAACGCCACGTCGGCGAGCGACCCGCCCGCCGCCTCGAGCACCGCCTTGATCGATTCGAGCACGTGGCGCGTCTGCGCTTTCACGTCGCCCGCGCCGACCAGCTTTCCGTCCCGGTCGATCGCGAGCGTGCCCGACACGTACACCGCCTCGCCGCTCGCGCGCGTACCGGGAGAGTAGGGCGCCAGCGGCGGCGGCGCGCCCTTGGGAACGATGGTCTCGTACGGCATGACCCCGACTATAGCGGGGACGGAGCCCGGGCTCCGTCCCCGTTTCGATCTTCGCGGCCGGGGATGTATCGGGTTTGTATCCGGTTTAGAGTGCGCCCTCCGGCCCCGCCACCCATGGAACGGCTCGAGCGCTTCTACAAGATCGATCGCCTGCTCAAGGAGCGCACGAGCGTGCCCTTCGAGGCGCTGCAGGAGGCGCTCGAGGTGTCCCCGGCGACGCTCAAGCGCGACCTCGACTACATGCGCGCGCGCTTCAACGCGCCCATCGAATGGGACCGCGGCACGCGCGGCTACCGCTTCGGAAGCCCGCGCGCCGGCCCGCGCTACGAGCTGCCCGGGCTGTGGTTCAGCGCCGAGGAGGCGCACGCGCTGCTCAGCATGCAGCAGCTGCTCGCCAATCTGCAGCCGGGGCTGCTCGAGCCGCACCTGAAGGGCCTGCGCGAGCGCCTCGCGTCGGTGCTCGGCACCGGCGACTACCCGCTGACCGACATCGAGCGGCGCATCCGCGTGCTGCAGCCGGGCCGGCGCGAGGCGCGCGCCGAGCACTTCGGCGTGCTCGCCAACGCGCTGCTGCGCCGCCACCGCCTGCGAATCCGCCACTATCACCGCGTGCAGGACCGCGAAACCGAGCGCGAGGTCTCGCCGCAGCGCCTGGTGCATTACCGCGACAACTGGTACCTCGACGCGTGGTGTCACCTGCGCGAGGACCTGCGTAGCTTCGCGGTCGACGCCATCCGCGAGGTGGCGCCGGTGGACACGCGCGCGCGCGAAGTGCCGCGCGAGGAGCTCGACGCCTACCTGAAAAGCGGCTACGGCATCTTCGCCGGCCGCGACGTGCAGTGGGCCACCCTGCGCTTTTCGCCCGCCGCGGCGCGCTGGGTGTCGGCCCAGACCTGGCACTCCGCCCAGCGCGCCCGCTTCGCGCCCGGCGGCGCCTACGTCCTCGAGCTGCCCTACGCCGACCACCGCGAGCTCGTCATGGAGGTGCTCAAGTTCGGCCCCGACGTCGAAGTGCTCGCGCCGCCGGAGCTGCGCGCGCGGGTCGCCCAGGCGCTGCGCGAAGCCAGTGCCCGGTATGAGGCCAATTCGGGGTCAGGGTCGTAATTCGCGATCCCGCCGGAGCTGACGCTCGAATTACGACCCTGACCCCGAATCCGGGTAGGCTCACGCCATGAGCCACTCGCGGGCTCACCATAACAAGATGGAACGCCTATGCAACTGACCCGCCTATGCAATTAACCCTCTTACACCTCGCCCTGCTGCTGCTCGGAGCCCTCGCCGGCGCGGCGCTTTACGGGCTGCTTCTGCGCGGCCAGCTCGCCCTGGCCGCCGAGCGCCTCGCGGCCGCCATGCAGCGCGGCGCCGAGCTCGAGGCGCACGGGCGCGAGCTTGCGGCCGAAGCCGAAGCGCTGCGCCAGGAGCGCGTGGCCCTCACCGAGCGCGCGGCGCAGCTCGGCTCCGCGCTGGAGAGCGAGCGGCGCCAGGCCGCCGAGAAGCTGCAGCTCCTCGCCGAGGCGCGCGAGGCGCTCTCGCACCAGTTCAAGGTCCTCGCCGCCGAGATCCTGGAGGAGAAAAGCCGCAAGTTCACCGAGCAGAACCAGGCCAACCTCGACCAGCTGCTCGCGCCGCTCAAGGAGCGCCTCACCACCTTCCAGGCCAAGGTGGAGGAGGTGTACGTGCGCGAGGCCGAAGGCCGCAGCGCGCTCGCCGAGCAGGTCAAGGCGCTCACGCAGCTCAACTCCAGCCTGAGCCAGGAGACGCAGAACCTCACCCTCGCGCTCACCGGCAACCGCAAGGCGCAGGGCAACTGGGGCGAGCTGCTGCTGGAGGACGTGCTCGAGCGCGCGGGCCTGCGCGAAGGCGAGCACTACGTGCGCCAGGCGAGCGTCCGGAGCGAGGACGGCGCGTCGCACGCCATTCCCGACGTGGTGATCCGGCTGCCGGGCGAGCGCCACCTCGTGGTCGACGCCAAGATGACGCTGCCCGACTACCGCCTGTTCGCCGCGGCGCAGGCCGACGAGGAGCGCGAAGCGGCGCTCAAGCGCCACCTGGTCTCGCTGCGCGCGCACATCAAGGGCCTCTCGGAGAAGAACTACCAGGCCCTCTACGGCCTGAAGTCGCTCGACTTCGTGGTGATGTTCGTGCCGCTCGAGCCGGCCTTCATGGTGGGGGTCACCAACGACCCGGAGCTCTTCCACCACGCCTGGGAAAAGAACGTCCTGCTGGTGAGCCCGAGCACGCTGCTCTTCGTCGTGCGCACGGTCGCCAACCTGTGGCGCCAGGAGGGCCTGAGCCGCAACGCCCAGGAGATCTCCGCGCGCGGCGCCGAGCTCTACGACAAGCTGGTGGGCTTCGTCGCCGACCTGCAGAAGGTGGGCGAGCGCATCCAGCAGGCCCAGGACAGCTTCCACGAGGCGCGCAAGAAGCTGAGCGAAGGCGCCGGCAACGCCATCCGCCAGGCCGAGCTCCTGAAGAAGCTCGGCGTCAAGCCGAGCAAGGCGCTGCCCGCGCAGTGGGCGGCGCCCGCCGAGGAGCCCGCGGCCGAAACCGCCATCGTCAAGGTCCGCAGCTCGGGGTGAGCCCCAGCGCCGCGAAGCGCAGGTAGAGCTCGCGGCACACCCACGCGTCGGTCGCGGCGTAGGCGATCTGCTGCGACGACAGGGTGCGCGCGGCCCAGTTGGAGGTCTTGCTGCCCTTGGGGATGCGGATGCCGAGGAAGCGCGCGGCAAGGTAGCGCACGCCCGACTGCTTGAGCCCGGCGCGGCGCGCCGCGGCGCCAAGATCGAACAGTGCGCGCTCCTCGAACTCGAAGCGCCGGCGCAGCTGGCGCAGGTCGTCCGCCAGGCCCACGCCGGACTTCACCGCGCCGCCCGCCCCGAGCAGCCGCGCGAGCGGCGCGGAGAAGTCGGCGCGCTCGAGCGGGAACAGGTACACCGCCCGCGCGCCCGCCGCCTGCGCGAGCGCCGGCAGGTAGCTCTCGCCGGGGCGGAAAGCGGGCCGTGTCTCGGTGTCGAACCCCACCACGGCCTCGGCCGCGAGCTCCTCGCCGGCGCGCTCCGCCGCCGCGCCGCC
>DATLGR010000226.1:0-1900 GCA_035540415.1 Burkholderiales bacterium
ATGTAGGCCCGCGCGCGGGACGCGGCAGCCAGTGGAGCCTGCCACGGCACGTGGCGCTGAAGCGCCCTAGACCGTGACGTGCGGCGAGCCGGGCTGCGGTGTGAGCGCCGCTTGCGCGGCGCTGCTGAAGGCCACGCCCGGCGCGAGCAGGATGGACACCGAGCGCACGCGCTGCTCGCACGGATCGACGCCGGGGGGCGCAAGCCCCTTGTCCAGCCCGTGTGCCGCCGCCATCAGGCGCCGGCGCGCCATGATGATGCCCTGGTCGGTGGGCACGAGATTCTCGCGCGTGCGATCCTGGATCGCCCCCATGCTCTCCTGGACCGAAGCGTCCTGCATGGCGAAGCCCTCCACGCCGGAGAAACTGCGGCGCTCCTTCTGCGCGCGCCGGTCCATGAGGTAGTCGTTGTCCTTGTTGGCGATCGGCCGGAAGGTGCCCGGGATCAGCGGCACGTGAATTCCCTTGCCGGCCTCGAGCGCCGCGCGCTCCTCGGCGCCCAGCGGACGCGTGGCGTGGTGGTTGGTGCTCCAGGCCCAGCAGTTCTCGTCGTCCATCGGAACCCAGCAGTGGCCCCCGATCGGATGGTCGCCGCGGGGAGGGATGAGCGTGAAGCTCGGCATGACCCATTGCGTGATGCGCCAGTAGTGCTTGCCGTCCTCGGCATTGCGGCGGGCGCCGATGTAGAGCCCGCCCGGCGATTCGACCACCTCGAAGTGCGGGTGCAGGTCGCGCAGGTTGTACTCGTTGCCTTTCGCGCCCTTGAACAGCGGGTCGACGCGCATGGTGTAGCGATGCAGGAAGGACACGTGGCTCGAATCGATGCCGCCTTCCATGGCCTGCAGGTAGTTGCATTCCTGCCAACGCTTGGAGACGTAGCGATGGCTCGCCGGCACCATCGCCCACTCGTGCTCGGGCAACGGCGGCTGGTGAGCGCGCGGGCCGAGGTAGGCCCAAAGCACGCCGCCGCGCTCGGTGAGCGGGTAGGCTTTCAGCTTCATGCGCTGGCACAGGCGCGGGTTGTCCGGCTCGGAGGGAATCTCGACGCACTGGCCGGTGACGTCGTATTTCCACCCATGGTAGGGGCAGCGCAGGCCGCCTTCCTCGTTGCGGCCGAACCACAGCGATACGCCGCGGTGAGCACAGAACTCGTCGATCAGGCCCAGGCGGCCCTCCGAGTCGCGGAACGCGATCAGGCGTTCTGACAGGAGTTTCACCCGCACGGGGGGGCAGTCGGGCTCCGGCAACTCGGCCGCAAGCAGGGCGGGGAGCCAGTAGCGCCGGAACAGGGCCCCCATGGGCGTGCCCGGCCCGGTGCGCGTGAGCAATTCGTTCTGCTCTGCTCTCATGCGGCGAAAGTATACTGAACCGCGGCGCTTGCTCCCCGGCGGATACTGTATAAAATTACAGTTATGGCGGGGCTCGATCATCTCCTGCACCAGCAGCGCGTCTGGCGCGGCGGCGCGCCGGCCACAGCCCAGGACACCCTGGGTACCGGCTTCGCGGCGCTGGACGCTGAGCTGCCCGGCGGCGGCTGGCCGGCCGGCGCGCTCACCGAAATCCTGGGCCGGCGTGAGGGCATCGGCGAGCTGCAACTGGTGCTGCCCGCGCTCGCCCCGCTGACCTGGGCGGGAAAGCGCGTCGTCTGGCTGGCGCCGCCGCACCTGCCCTATGCGCCGGCCCTCTCGGCCGGCGGCGTGGATCTCGCGCAGCTCGCGGTGGTGCGCGCTCCCGGCCGTCGCGACGCGCTGTGGGCCGCCGAGCAGGTGCTGCGCGCCGCGAGCTGTCGCGCGTTGCTCGCCTGGCTTCCTGATGCCCGTTACGAGGAGCTGCGCCGCCTGGCGGTAGCGGCGCAGCTCCTCGTAACGGGCATCAGGAAGCCAGGCGAGCAACGCGCGACAG
>DATLGR010000227.1:0-6423 GCA_035540415.1 Burkholderiales bacterium
AGACAGGCCGAAATCGCGCTCGATCATGCGGCCGAGCGTTCCGGCGGGGGAATCGCTCGTACCCGCCAGATTGTCGAAGTAGAGCTCATGCAGCAGCATCGAGTTCGTCGCGACCAGCTCCTCGCGCTTCAGACCGTTGACCAGATAGCCCGGCGCGGCCGCCAGGTCGGTCTCCGCCAGCTGCTTCGCGATCGCGCCGAGGCGCTTCACCGCGCCGCCGTAGTTATTATCGTAGTGGCTGCGCAGCAGCCGCTCCGACAGACCTGCAATCGCCGCGGCGTCGAAAGGCAACGACCTCGTCGCGTAGCTCATGCCATCGCCTCGCGATACGCCTGGGGATTCCAGGTGTGCACCTCGTCCTTGCCGTCCTTGCACCAGGCGTAAAGCGCGTCGTAGATCACCATGCCGTGCTCGAGCATCTGGTGATCGTCGGCGTACAGCCGTGAAAGGCCCATGGAGACCGCGGCCAGCCCGGCCGCCTGGGGGGCGAGGTCGAGGCGGTTGGTGTCCGCCCCGCGTACGATCCTCGCGAGCTCGAGCAGCGCCGGATCCTGCAGCCGGTAGTGCGCGACGAACGCGTCGAAGCTGCAGCGCTCGCCCTCGTGCGAGAACGGCACGTCGGGCACATCGTAGGGCACGGCGTTTCGTGCTTTTGCCACGCCGAGAACCTCAGGCGTGGGCACATAGAGAAACTCCGCGCCCGGATCGACGAAACGGCGGATGAGCCAGGGGCAGGCGATGCGGTCGATCCTCGGCCGCTCGCGAGTGACCCAGCGGGTCGGCGCGCCGTGCGGCTTCGGATCGAGCTCGCCGCCGGACTCGCGCCAGGCCTCGATGCCGCCTTGCACGTAGGCGACGCCCAACGCCTTGGCCACGCCCTGGCTCACCTCGTGGCCGTGCACGCAGTAGACGACCACCTCGGCGCCCGAGGGCAAGGTCGCCTTCCACTCGTCGACGCGAAACGGATCGCGCCTGAGCGCGCCGCGCATCATGTAGGGCGACTCGTTGAACCGCTCCGCGCGGCGCACATCGATGACCAGCGGGGGTCGGGCGGACCGCAGGGATTGCCGCAGGGCGGCGGGCGTGACGAAAGCGTCCATGCTCTCTCCTGTGAGCGTTGACGCAGAGCTTGGACGGACCGCCCGTCTTCGGATCGCCGGGAGCCTGCATCCCGACGTGCTTCGAGGCCGCAGTCTAGATCAGCCCGGGAGGGCGGGCAAGCAGGTGTGCCCGCCGCCCGCGAGCGGCACCACCCGCACCGGTACGCCGTAGAGGCGCTCCAGCGTGTCGTTGCGGATCACCTCCTGCGGCGCGCCGAGCGCGAGCGCGCGGCCCTCGCCGAGCAGCAGCACCCGGTGCGCGGCCAGGAAGGCGTGATCCGGCGCATGGCTTGAAAAGAGCACCGAGATGCCCGAGACCGCCAGGCGCGCGATGCGCGCGAGCACGCGCGCCTGGTTTCCGAAGTCGAGGCTCGCGGTCGGCTCGTCCATGACGAGAAGCTTCGGCTCCTGCGCGAGCGCCCGCGCCACCAGCGCGAGCTGCCGCTCGCCGCCCGAGACCTGCGTGATCGGGCGCTCGGCGAGGTGGCTCATCTCGAGCGAGTCGAGGATATGCTCGGCGACCGCGCGGTCTTTCGCGCCCGGCGCGGCGAAGGCGCCGAGATGCGCGGTGCGGCCCATCAGCACCAGCTCGCGCACCGTGTAGGCGAAGTAGCCGGCGTGGCCCTGCGGCACGTAGCCCACGCGCCGGGCGACCTCGCCTCGCGAGAGGGTTTCAATCCAAGACTCGCCCAACCGGATGGTGCCCGCGTGCCGGTCGAGGAGGCCAAGAAGGGTCCGAAAAAGCGTGGTCTTGCCGCCGCCGTTGGGGCCGAGCACGCACATCACCTCGCCGTCGCCGAGCGAGAAGCTGACGTCGCGCCCGACGATGCGGCCGGGAAAGCCGAAGGCGAGCGATTCGACCGCGAGCGTCACCACGTCCTCCTCGCCATCGTCACCATGTTCTTCGCGCCAGCGCGAAGAGCCACAGAAAGAACGGCGTACCGATGAGCGCGGTGAGGACCCCGGGCGGCACCTCGATCGCGGCGACGGTGCGGCCCAGCGTATCGACCGCGAGCATGAACGCCGCGCCGAGCAGCATCGCGAGCGGCAGCAGGCGGCCGAAGTCGGGGCCGACGAGCAGGCGCGCGGCGTGCGGGATGAGCAGGCCAACCCAGCCGATGATCCCGCTCACCGCGACGACCGAGGCGGTCATCAGCGTGGCGCAGGCCACGACCAGCGTGCGCAGCCGCCGCGTGTCGACCCCGAGCGCGCGCGCCTCGTCGTCGGGCAGCGCGAGCAGGTTCATGCGCCAGCGCAGGAGCAGCATCGGCAGGAGGCCGGCGAGCGCGAGGGGCGCCGCGACCGAGAGATCGCGCGGCGAGATCGCGGCGAGGCTGCCGAGCAGCCAGTAGGTGATCGCGGGAAGCTGGTTGTAGGGGTCGGCGAGGACCTTGATGAGCGCGATCACCGAGCCGAGCAGCGTGCCGATCACGACGCCGGTGAGCACCAGCGCGAGCAGCGGGTCGTGTCCGCGCAGGCGCGAGCCGACCCCGTAGACCAGGCCCACGGCGGCCAGGCCACCGGCAAACGCCATCAGTTGGGTGAGAAAGAGATTCAATGAAAGGAAGATCGCGAGCACCGCGCCGAGCGCGGCGCCGGTCGACACCCCGAGAATGTCGGGCGACACCAGCGGATTGCGGAACATCCCCTGGTAGGCGGTGCCTGCTGCGGCGAGCGCCGCGCCCGCGAGGAGCGCGGCCAGCACCCGAGGCCCGCGCACCTGCAGGACGACCGTCTCGATGCTCGCCTCGACCGGCCGACCGGTCAGCAGCGCGAGAATCTCCCCCAGTGATACCGGATAGCGGCCGACCGAGAAGGCGACGATCGCGAGGGCGAGGAGCGCCGCGCTCGCGAGAACGTACGCGCCACGCGCCGACATCAATCCGCCGGCATGAGGTGGATGCCCTCGGCGAGGAGCGATACGGCGGCCTGCACGCCGGGCTGCAGGCCGTTGCGGCGGGCGACGTGGGCCGGAACGCTGAAAGCGAGCTGCGGGCCGGCGTTCCCGCCGACCGTGAATGCGATGCTCGCGTTGTCGCCGAGATAAAGCACTTCCGAGATGATGCCGCGCACCGGATTCTCGTGCTCGCCGCGCGAAGGGCGGTCGCGCCGGTGCAGCACGATGCTCGCCGCAGGAATCGACCAGGCGACCCGCTCGCCCGGGCCGAAGCGGTCCTGGCGCCGCGCCTCCAGCATCTGGCCCTCCCATTCGAGGGTTGTCTGCTCGCCGCGGTGCTCGAGGACCCGGCCTTCGAAGACATTGCGCAGGCCGACGACCCGGGCGACGAGGGCGTTGTGCGGGCGGGCGAGGAGCTCGCGCGGCTCGGCGCTCTGCAGCGTCGCGCCGTGGTGCAGGATGCACATGCGGTCGGCGAGCATCGCGGCCTCGTCGAGGTCGTGGGTGACGAGCACGACCGGCATGCGCAGCACCCGCCGCAGCTCTGCGAGCTCGCGGTAGAGCTTCTCGCGCGTCGAGCGATCGACGGCGGAGAACGGCTCGTCGAGCAGGAGCACCTTGGGATCGCGGGCCAGCGCGCGCGCGACCGCCACGCGCTGCTGCTGCCCGCCGGAGAGCTCCGCCGGGCGCCGGCGCTCGAGGCCCTTCAGGCGCACGAGCTCGAGCAGCTCGGCCGCGCGCGCGGCCTGCGCGGCGCGGGGACGGTGCCCGAGCGCCGCGCGCACGTTGTCGAGCGCCGTCATGTGGGGGAAAAGAGCGTAGCTCTGGAACACCAGTCCGACGCTGCGCTGCTGCGGCGGCCGGCGCACGCCGGCCTGCGTGTCCGTCCAGGTTTCCCCGCTGCACCGGATGTGGCCCTCCTGCGGGTGCCACAGGCCCGCCACGCAGTGCAGCAGCGTGGTCTTGCCGCTGCCGGACGGGCCGACGAGCGCCAGCACTTCTCCCGGGGCGCACGAGAACTCCGCCTCCAGCGGCATCGGCGCACGCTGCCGTGCGCGCAGATGCAGGCCCTCAGCCACGCCGCCGTCCGACACGCCGCGAGGTTCCGTACACCAGCGCGAGCGCGCCGAGGGACAGGACGAGGAGCAGCGCCGACATCGCGCCCGCGGCGTCGGTGTCGAGCGCCTGCAGACTGTCGTAGATCGCGATGGCGATGGTGCGTGTCTCGCCGGGGATGCTGCCGCCGACCATCAGCACGACGCCGAACTCGCCCAGCGTGTGCGCGAAGGTCAGGGCGGCGGCCGACACGATGCCCGGCCAGGCGAGCGGCAACTCCACGCGCAGGAAGGCGCGCCGGGCGCTCATGCCGCAGCAGGCGGCGGCCTGCCGCACATCGAGCGGAATCGCCTCGTAGGCGCGCTGGATCGGCTGGATGGCGAACGGCAGGTTGAAGATCACCGAGGCGACGAGCAGTCCGTCGAAGCTGAACACCAGGCTGCGGTCGGTCAGCCGGCCGTACAGCTCTCCGAGCCAGGAGCCGGCGCCGAACGCCACGATGAGGTAGTAGCCGAGCACCGTGGGCGGCAGCACCAGCGGCAGCGCCACCAGCGCCTCCACCAGACCTTTGCCGGTGAACTGCGCCGCCGCGAGCCATCGCCCCACGAGGATCGCGAAGGGCAGGAGAACCGCCAGCGTCCAGGCGGCAAGCTCCAGCGAAAGGCGAAACGCGGTGTGGTCGATCTCACTCTCCCGGCAGGAGGAAGCCCCAGCGCTTGAGGATCTCGCGTGCCTCGGATCCCTGGAGGAAGGCATAGAAGGCCCTGGCAGTGTCATCGGCCCCCTTAAGCAGCGCCATGCGCTGTCGCAGCGGTGCATGGTGGCGCTCCGGGATCAGGATGTGCCGGCCGCGCGCCGTGACGGCGGGCGCGAGCGCCAGCGAGTAGGCGATGATCCCGGCCTGCGCATTGCCCGATGTGATGAACTGCGCCGCCTGCGAGACGTTTTCGCCCAGCACGAGACGCGGTGAGATCGCTTCCCACAAGTGCGTATTGATCAGCGCTTCGCGCGCCGCGCGCCCATAAGGCGCGTGCTCCGGGTTGGCGATGGCGAACCGCCGCACACTGCCGGCCGTCAGCGCCGCCGCGAGCCCTTTCAGGTCGGCATCGAGCGAGACGGGCGAGCCCTGCGGCACGAACAACGCGATCCGCCCGATGGCATAGAGAACGCCTTCGTCGAGGGCGCGGCCCTCGCGGGCGATGGCGAAGACGAACGCCTCGTCGGCCGACATGAAGAGCGCGAAGGGCGCGCCATGCGCGATCTGCTGGCGCAGGTTGCCCGAGGAGCCGAGCGCGACGCGCACCTGCCGCCCGGTCTTCGCGTGAAAACGCTCGGCGACCTCGGGCAGGGCGAACTGCAGGTCGGAGGCTGCTGCAACCACGGGGGCCGCGGCGGCGGGCGGAAGACACGAGACAAGCGCGGCCAATGCCATTACGACGAACTTCATGCTCCAAGCGCCTCCTCGGCGTCGGCGACATTGACGACTTCACCTGCGCCTTCGATCACGTAACCCACGAACGTGCGCGCCATGCGGGCGAGCGGCTTGCCGTCGAGCGCCTCGAGCAGCCGCTGCGCGGCCGGCGTGTTGAGCGCGCGCCGGCGCATCGCCAGCCAGTAGCGCTCGCGCAGCACGGGCACGAAATCGAGTCCCAGCTCGGCGGCGGCGGCGTGCACGCCGAAGCCGGCGTCGGCACCGCCCGCGGCCACGGTCGCGGCGACGGCGCGATGCGTGTATTCCTCGGTGCCGTAACCGCGAACGCTCTCGGGCGCGATGCCGGCATCGGCAAGGAGGCGATCGACCAGGCGGCGCGTACCCGAGCCGCGCTGGCGGTTGACGAAGCGCGCATGCGTGCGGGCGATATCCGCCATGCTCGCGAGCCGGCGCGGGTTGCCATGGGGCAGGATCAGCCCCTGCTCGCGCTCGGCAAAGCGCACGAGCGCGTCGCGCCCCGGCTGCACGAAGCGGCGGACGTCGAACCCTTCGAGGTGAAAGCCGGCGACCTCGACCGCGCCGCGCGAAAAGAGTGCCAGCGCCTCCTCGCTGCCGCGAAAGCTCACTCCCTCGACCAGGCTCGCCGGCATGGCGAAGCGCTCGCAGAAGGCGGCGAGCAGGGGGTCATGGCTAGCGGCGATCCGCAGCGGCCGCGCGGCGGCCGCGGTCGGCCGAACCTCGAAGCGCACGCGCAGGGGATCGAAAGCGCGGCGCAACTCGCCGTCGCGTCGCAGAAACTCCACGCCGAACCGCGTGAGGCGCGCGCCTCGGCCGCGCTGCAGCTCCACGAGCGGCGCGCCCGCAAGCTCGCCCGCCTCGGCGAGCAGGCCCCAGGCGGCGCGGTAGGAGATCTTCTGCGCCTCGGCCGCGGCGCGCAG
>DATLGR010000228.1:0-10490 GCA_035540415.1 Burkholderiales bacterium
GATGTACAGCGCGACGAGCGCCGGCACCATCAGCAGGAGGGCCAGCAGCTCGAACCAGAGGAATTTCACGACTTGCGCAGCGCCGATTTCGGCCGGAACGCTTTCACCACGGTCTCGTGCGTCTCGATGTAGGGGCCGCCGATGAGATCGATGCAGTAGGGTACCGCGGCGAATACGCCGTCGAGCGTCTCGCGAATCGCCTTCGGCTGACCGGGCAGGTTGATGATCAGCGCCTGGCGCCGGATGACCGCGACCTGGCGCGAGAGGATCGCGGTAGGCACATACTTCAGGCTCACCGCGCGCATCTGCTCGCCAAACCCGGGCATGACCTTCTCGGCCACGGCAAGCGTCGCCTCGGGAGTGACGTCGCGCGGCGCCGGCCCGGTGCCGCCGGTGGTGAGCACCAAATGGCAGCCGCGCTCGTCGACGAGCTCGCGCAGCGTACGCTCGATCACCGGCTGCTCATCCGCGATGAGGCGCGTCTCGTCGCGCCATTCGGGCGCGGCGATCGCGGAGGCGAGCCAGGCCTTGAGCGCGGGAATGCCTTCGTCCCGGTAGACCCCGGCCGAGGCGCGATCGCTGATGGAGACGAGACCGACGAGCAGCGTCATAGGACCTGGTAGACCTCCAGCTCCACCGCCGCGGCGCGCCGCGCGCCGGTCGCCACGCAGATGCTGGCATTCAGCCAGGCGTAGCGCGCGGCGCCGGTCTCGAAGCGCGGCGTGGTGCGCATGTAGTAGTGCGCGGGATCGACCGCCTCGCCCGCCGCCAGGCGCGCAAGCACTTCGGGCGGCCCGTGGCGATAGCCGCGGTTGCACACATAGATGAGCGCGCCGTCGTCCGTCTCGAGCGTATAGCGCGCGTCGAGGTCCGCGGCGCCGTCGGGCCGGATGACCTGCCAGTCGGCGCCGCCGGGAAGCACGCGGCCGGCGAGGCGCGCGCCCCGGAAACGCCCGCCGACGATGCCGATGATGCGCCGCCGCCCGAGCGGCGTGTCGCCGAGCTCCTGCAGCGGTGCGAGCTCGATCTGTGCGGTGAAGAGCGGCGCTAGCTCGAGCATTCCTTGATCCGCCGGAAAAGGTCTCGGTAGGCGCGCGGCGGCCTGCCGTCCTTCTGCTCCTTGCGGGCGTTGCGGATGAGCGCGCGCAGCGCCTGCAGGTCCGCCGCCGGATGCTCGGCGGCGAAGTCCGTGAGCGCGGTGTCGTCCGAAAGCAGCCGCTCGCGCCAGGCCTCAAGGCGCCGGTGGGCCGCGGCGGCTTGCGCCGAGCTCCCCGCGAGCGTGGCAAGCTGCGCGCGGATCGGCTCGGGATCCACCGCGCGCATCAGGCGGCCGATGTACTGCAGCTGGCGGCGCTTCGCCTCGTGGCTGCGCAGGCGCTGCGCTTCCAGCGCCGCCTCGCGCAGCTCCGGCGGCAGCTCCAGCGCCGCGAGGCGCGCCCCGGGCAGCGCGACCAGCGCTGCGCCGAGCGCCTGCAGCTCGTGCATTTCGCGCTTGCGGCGCGTCTTGCTGACCGGTTCGTCCTGCACGCGGTTATCATAGCGCCCCCATGGCGAAGCACCACGGCTTCACCTGCGAGGCCGACGAGCTTCGCGCCATCGCCCAGTCGGTCCTCGACCAGGCGCGCCGCGCCGGCGCCGCCGGCTGCGACTGCGACGTCTCGGAAAGCCACGGGCTGTCCGTCACCGTGCGCAAGGGCAAGCCTGACACGGTCGAGCATAACCGCGACCGCAGCGTGGGCGTAACGATCTTCTGGGGCGAGCGCCCGCGCGCGCGCCGCGGCCATGCCAGCACCTCGGATTTCTCCCCGGGGGCGGTGACGCAGACGGTGGAGGCGGCGCTCGCCATCGCGCGCCACACGGCGCAGGACGATTGCGCCGGCCTGCCGGAGCCCGAGTTGCTGGCCCGCGATTGCCCGGACCTCGACCTGTTCCATCCCTGGAGGCTTGCTACCGAGGAGGCGATCGAGCTCGCGCGTCGCTGCGAGGCGTCGGCCTTCGCCGTCTCGAAGAAGATCCGCAACTCGGAAGGCGCCACGGTATCGGCGCAGCATTCGCAGTTCGTGCTCGCGAACAGCCTGGGCTTCGCCGGCGGCTATCCGAGCACGCGGCACTGGCTGTCCTGCGCGGTGATCGCCGAGGACAAGGGCCTCATGCAGCGCGACGACTGGTACAGCAGCTCGCGGGTGCCGGGGCAGCTTGCCGATCCGCAGCGCCTGGGCCGCTACGCGGCAGAACGGGCGCTCGCCCGCCTGGGCGCCCGCAAGATCGCGACCTGCCAGGCGCCGGTGCTGTTCGAAGCCCCCGCGGCGCTGCAGCTCATCGGTCATTTCACCTCCGCGGTGAACGGCGGCAACCTGTACCGGCGTACCTCGTTTCTGGCCGACAGCCTGGGCAAGCCGGTGTTCTCGCCGGTGGTGCAGATCGACGAGCGGCCCCATGAGCCCCGGGGCCTCGCGAGCGGCGCCTTCGACGAGGAAGGGGTCGCGACCCGCAACCGCACCGTCGTGCGCGACGGCGTGGTCGAGGGGTACTTCCTCGGCACGTACGCCGCGCGCAAGCTCGGGCTGCAGAGCACCGGCAGCGCCGGCGGCCACCACAACCTCGTGGTGCGTTCCGAAGGGCCGGACTTCGCCGGGATGATCCGGCGCCTGCATCGCGGACTGCTGGTGACCGAGCTGATGGGCCAGGGCGTCAACCTGGTGACCGGGGACTATTCGCGCGGCGCCGCCGGATACTGGGTGGAAGGCGGCGAAATCCGCTTTCCCGTGGAGGAGATCACCATTGCCGGCAATCTGCGCGACATGTTTCGCGCCGTCGTGGCGGTCGGCTCCGATGTGCTGGTACGCGGCGGACGCTCGAGCGGCTCCATTTTGGTCGAGAACATGACAATTGCCGGCGACTAGCCGGCGCGATCGGCGTAATCTCGGCGGTCATGGTTGCCTGCAGCCATTCCCAGCACCACGCCCGTGCGCCGGGACCTGAGCATCCGCTGGTCGCGGTCCTTGCCCTCATCGCCATCGTCGCCGCCATCGTGCTCATCGTCGCCGCCCGCTTCGCGGTGCACGGCGCGACCGACCTCCAGGCGGTGCTGCTGGAAGAGGAGCTGCCGGCGAGCGCGCAAAGCCCCGAGGAGCGCGACCTCGAGGCGGCGGTGACCGCGAACCGCTTTGCGGCCGGCCTACTGCACTAGCGGCGTTAGGGCATAATTTCCGCCATGCAAACCCTTCTCGCCGCGACTGCGGCGGCGTTGCTTACGGTCGTGCTCGCCGTCGCCCCCGCGCCCGCCGAGGCGCAACGACGCGATCAGACCCCGGATGTCATCTTCGTGCCCACGCCCCAGGACGTGGTCGAGGACATGTTGCGCCTGGGCAATGTGCGCAAGGGCGACGTGCTCTACGACTTGGGCTCCGGCGATGGCCGCATCCCCATCACGGCCGCCCAGAAGTACGGCATCCGCGCGGTGGGCATCGACATCGATCCCGAGCGCATCCGGGAGGCGAACGAGAACGCCAAGAAAGCCGGCGTCACGCACCTGGTCGAGTTCCGCCAGCAGGACCTTTTCAAGGCCGACATCCGCGAGGCGACGGTAGTGACGCTTTACCTTCTGCCCGACCTCAACGTGAAGCTGCGGCCGCGGCTGTGGAACGAGCTCAAGCCGGGCACGCGCATCGTCTCGCACCAGTTCGAGATGGGCGGCTGGAAGCCCGAGAAGCGCGTCGACGTGGGCAACCGCACGATCTACCTGTGGACGGTGCCCGCGCCCGACAAGCGGCCCAAGGTGAACGACGCGCGCTAGCGCGCCACCCTTCAGGTGAAGTCCAGGCGCGTCTCCAGCACGATCCCGTAGATCGGCATCGAAGGGCGACGCGCAAGCTCGAGCGGCGGCAGCCGCTCGGCGCCGAGCGATTCCGGATCGACCCCGAGCGCCTCGACGAGCGTTCCCGAAAGGACGATCTCTCCGGCGCGCGCCCGGTGCACCAGGCGCTCGGCGACGCTGACGCAGTCGCCGAAGGCGACGAACTGCTGCGCCCCGGGCGGCCCGGCCATGCCGAGGACGGCGTCGCCGAGGTGGGCGCCCAAGGCGATCGCGGCCGGCAGGCCGTACTCGTGCTGCCAGCGCTCGCCGATCGCGGGGAAGTCGCGCTGCGCGGCCTGCGCGGCCACCACCGCGTCGGCCGCGGCCGTGAACACCGCCAGCATGGAGTCGTTGTGCACGGCCAGCACGCGGCCGCTCGAGGCGCGCATGTGACGCGCGACGAGCTCGAAAAACTCGTTGGCGAGCGCCATCACCTTGGCCGGGTCGAGCACTTCGGAGAGCCGGGTGAAGTTGCGAAGCTCCGCATACAGCACCGCGACGCCGCGCCGCTCGACCGCGGCGCTCATGGAGCCGCTCCGGCGAACACGAGCGTCACGCGCTTGTTGCGCTTTCCTTCCGAGCGGATGCGCGCCACGGCGAGCGGCCCGACCTCGGCGGTATTGCGCACATGCGTCCCCCCGCAAGCCTGCAGGTCCACCCCGGGGATCTCCACCAGGCGCACGCGGTCCCCGCCGCGCGGCGGCGCCACCGACATGGTCTTCACCAGGTCGGGCCGGGCGTCGAGCTCCGTGTCGGCGATCCAGTGCCCGAGCGTTTGGTGGGCGCCGGCCACCAGCGCGCGCAAGCCCGCTTCGATGGCTTCCTTCGCCAGGCGCTCCATCTCGATGTCGAAGTCCAGGTGCGCCTTGTCCTCGGCGATGCGCCCGCCGGTGACGGGAGCCTTGACCACGGCGCCGAGCAGATGCAGCGCGGTATGCAGGCGCATGTGGCGATGGCGCCGCTCCCAGTCGATCGCGATGGCGACCCGCGCGCCGGGCTCGAGGGCCGCGCCGGGCTCGAGCACATGCAGCACCCGGTCCGGCGCCTCGCCTTTGCGCGTGTCGAGCACGCGCCACGGGCCGATGCGCCCGGTGTCGCCGGGCTGGCCGCCGCCGGCCGGGTAGAACACGGTGCGATCGAGCTCGACGGCGCCCTCGCGCACCGACACCACGCGCGCCTCGCAGGCCTGCAGGTAGGGATCGTCGCGGAAGAGGAGCTCGGTCAAAGCAGAACGAACAGCGCCACCGCGGTGACGATCAGCGCACCGGCGGCGAAGAAGGCGAGCGTGGTGTCCGAGACCGTGGGCAGGTCGGGGTCGCGCGGGACCGGCTGCGCCTCGGGATGGTGCGACTCGTCGTGCGCTGCCGCTGCATGCGGCTCGGGGTGGGTCATTTCCGGTGCAGCTCGCCGACCTTCTGGTTGAAGTTGCGGAAGAAGTCGTCGGCCACCTTCTTCGCCGCGGCGTCGATCAGGCGCGAGCCGATCTGCGCGAGCTTGCCGCCGACATTGGCCTTCACGTCGTAGGACAGGCGCGTGCTGCCCTGCTCCTCGGCGAGGCGCACATGCGCGCCGCCCTTCGCGAAGCCGGCGGCGCCGCCCTGGCCCTCGAACGCGATGGAGTAGGACTGCGGCGGCTGCACGTCGGAGAGCGTGAGCTTGCCCTTGAACTTGGCGCTGACCGGGCCCACGCGCGCGACCATCAGCACCTGGTATTCGTTCTCGCCGGTGGGCTCGATGGACTCGCAGCCGGGCACGCACTGCTTGAGCATCTGCGGGTCGTTGAGCGCATCCCAGGTCTCGCGCTGCGAGGCGGGAATGAGCTGCTCGCCGGTCATCTCCATGGACGGTTCTCCTGGCTTTTTCGGATCATGGGGCCGCTGAAGGTTCTCGCGAGGTCCACGAGGCTCTTCAGATTATGCACCGGCAGGAAGAGATCCGCGTGCGGCAGCATCGCGCGCACCCCTGCGGGACGCGCCTCGAACCGATCGTAGCGCAGCAGCGGATTGAGCCAGACGAGGTAGCGGCAGGATTTCGCAAGCCGCTCCATCTCCTCCGACAGGCCCTCGCCCGCCTCGCGGTCCAGGCCGTCGGAGACCAGCAGCACGCAGGCGTTCTGCCCGAGCACGCGCCGCCCCCAGCGCCAGTTGAACTCGCGCAGCGACGCGCCGATGCGCGTGCCGCCGGACCAGTCCTTGATCGCCTCGGCGACCTTCGCCATCGCCACGTCGACGTCGCGGTGGCGCAGCTGCCGTGTGATGTTGGTCAGGCGCGTGCCGAACACGAACACCGAGACGCGGTCGCGCGCGTTGGTGATGGCGTGCAGGAAGTGCAGGAACATGCGCGAGTACGGGTTCATCGAGCCGGAGATGTCGCACAGCACGACGAGCGGCGGGTGCAGCTCCCGCGGCGCGGCGCGCACCAGCGGGATCCCGTCGCCGCCTTCGCGCAGCGACTGGCGCAGCGTGGCGCGCAGATCGACGCGCCGGCCGGCGCGGTGCACCCGGAAGCGCCGCGTGCGCACCATGGGCAGCGGCAGGCGCATTTCGGCGATGAGCTTCTTCGCTTCCGCGAGCTCCGCCGACGACATGGTGTCGAAGTCCATGCGGCTCAGCACCTCGCGCGAGGAGAACGTGAGGCGCGCCTCCATCTCGACGCGCTCCTCGGCCTCGCGCTCCTGCTTGCGCTGCGACATCAGCGCGTCGGTAAGCCGCTGGCTCTGCTGCTCCTCGGGCTTGGGGGGGCGGCCGAGGGCCTGCGGCAGCAGCAGCTGCATCATGCGCTCGGCGAGCTTCGGGTCGCGCCAGAAGATGCGGAACGCCTGGTCGAAGATCGGCTGCTGCTCGTGGCGCGACAGCAGCACGGCCGACATCGTCCAGTACCAGTCGTCGCGGCGCAGCGGAAACTGGTGTGCCCCGGCGGTCTCGAGCGCCTTGACGCAGTCGATCACGCGGTCTGGGCCGATGCGCAGCCCCGCGGCCCGGAGGAGCCGCGCGAAGTGCATCACGTTCTCGGCAAGCCGTCCTTCGCTCACGCAGCCGCGCCCCTCGCCTGCGGCAGGGCCGCCTCGCGCGCGAGCTTCTCCACCGCCGGGGCAGCCACCACGGCATGATCGCGGAAGTAGCGCTCGTGGTTGCGCTCGACCTCGGCGAGCCAGTACACGTAGTTCACCATCAATCCGCCCGAGCGCGCCATGCCCTGCTCGGAGGTGTCGCCCAGCCAGTTGATGCGCTCGAGGACGGCGCCGTTGCCCAGGTGGAAGCGCGCCACCGGATCGAGCGGCTCCTCGCCCTGCTTGACGTGCAGCAGGTACCACGCGCACAGCCGCGTAAGGTTTTTCTGCAGCGCCTCGGGCACCTCGCCGAGGTGCCACGCGGGGTCGGCCAGCGCCGCGACGAGCTCGCGCGGCGCGCTGCCCTCCAGCCAGCGCCGGAACCCGGGCACCGGCGAGAGCGTGGCGAAGCGCCGCAGGTTGGGATACTCGCGCTTGAGCTCCTCGGCCACCTGCTTGATCAGCAGGTGGCCGAAGGAGATGCCGCGCAGCCCGTCCTGGCAGTTCGTGATCGAGTAGAACATGGCGCTGTCGGCGCTCGCCACCGGCGCCACCGGCGACTTGAGATCGAGCAGCGGCTGCACGTTCGCGCTCATGCCCCGGGTGAGCGCCACCTCGATGAAGATGAGCGGCTCATCGGGCAGCTGCGGGTGGAAGAACGCGAAGCAGCGCCGATCCGCCTCGAGCCGCCGGCGCAGGTCCCGCCAGCCCTGGATGGCGTGCACCGCCTCGTACTGGATGAGCTTTTCCAGGACGATGGCCGACGTGCGCCAGTCGATGCGCTCCAGGCGCAGGAAGCCGCGGTTGAACCAGGAGCGGAGCAGGTGCATGAGGTCGGCGTCGATCACGCGCCAGTGCGGGTGCTCGGCCAGGCGCTTGAGCAGCCAGGCGCGCATGCGCACCAGGGCGGCCGTGTTCCCCGGGGCCATGTTGAGCCGGCGGAAGAGCTCCTGGCGGGGCGGCTCGGCGGCCGCCTGCAGCGCGGCCAGGTGCTCGGGCGACGGCTCCACCTGGTAGGCGGCGGCGGCGCGGCCCACCGTGTCGGGGTCGGGCGAGTAGCGGTGCGCCAGCGCGTCGAAGAACTCCTCGCGCGCGCGCTCGTCGAGCGCCTCGTAGGCGGCCACGGCGTCGCGCGCGAGCGTAAGCCCGGCGAACTCGCCGCGCTCAGCGAGGAGGGCGTCGCACAAAGCGAGGAGCTCCTTCGCGCCGGGGGGGCCGCCCGCCCCGGCGCCGAAGAGCCGTCGCAGGAACGCGGTGGCGCTCATCTCAGGCCGCGGCGGTGCTCTTTGCCTCCGCCACCAGGCGTGCGGCCTCCTCGCCCGCCACCCGCTCGAGGTCGTCGCGGTACTTGAGCAGCACGCCGAGGGTGTTGTTCACCGTCTCGGGGTCGAGTGCGACGCGGTCGAGCGCCACCAGGCAGTTGGCCCAGTCGATGGTTTCGGCCACGCCGGGCTGCTTGAAGAGATCGGTCTGGCGCAGGCGTTGCACGAAGGCCACGACCTCGCGCGAAAGCGCATCGCGGGCGCGCGGCGCCTTGCGCCGCAGGATCTCGAGCTCGCGCGCGGCGTCGGGGTAGTCCACCCAGTGGTAGAAGCAGCGCCGCTTGACCGCGTCGTGGATCTCGCGTGTGCGGTTGGAGGTGATCACCACGATGGGCGGCTCGGCGGCGCGCACCGTGCCGATCTCGGGGATGGTGATCTGCCAGTCGGAGAGCACCTCCAGCAGGTAGGCTTCGAACGGCTCGTCGGTGCGATCGAGCTCGTCGATCAGCAGCACCGGGGCCGCGGCGAGCGGCTGCAGCGCGCGCAGCAGCGGCCGCCGGATGAGGAAGCGCTCCGAGAAGATGTCCTGGCCGAGCCCTTCGCGCGACTTCACGCCCTCGGCCTCCGCCAGGCGGATCTCGATCATCTGGCGCGGGTAGTTCCACTCGTAGGCGGCCTGCGCGATGTCGAGCCCCTCGTAGCACTGCAGGCGCAGGAGGTCGCGCCCGAGCGCCTGCGCCACCACCTTCGCGATCTCGGTCTTGCCCACCCCCGCCTCGCCTTCCAGGAACAGCGGCCGCTGCATGGCCAGGGCGAGGAAGAGCGAAGTCGCGAGGCTGCGGTCGGCGACATAATCGCCGGCGGCGAGCAGCGCCTGGGTGGCGTCGATGGAAGTCGGCAGGGGTTTCGGCATGGGCTTGATTTTCCGGGAACTCGCCGCCGAGCGCCACCCGCGCGGCCGGCCGCCGGCACGGCGGTTGCTCATCTCGCGCGTCCAACCTCCGGAGACAGTCATGGATATGAAGATGGTCAAGGAGCTCCTCATCCAGGCCCTCGAGCACGAGAGGGGCGGCGTGAAGGTCTATGAGACGGCGCTGAAGTGCGTGCAGAACGAGGATCTCAAAGAGGAATTCGAGGGCTACCGGCAGGAAACCGAGCGGCACGTCGAGATTCTGAGCGACGTCTTCGCGCAGATGCAGCTCGATCCCGAGCAGTCTCCGGGGCGCAAGATCGTCCGCGAGCTGGGGCAATCCCTGGTGCAGGCGATGGAAACGGCGCTCCGCGAGGACCCGGAGGCGGCGCAGTGCGTGGCCTGCGAGTGCGTAGTGCTTGCCGAGACCACGGACCACGGCAACTGGGAGCTGATCGGCGAGGTGGCGAAGCACCTGGACGGCGCCGAGGGCAAGGCGCTCAAGGAAGCCTACGCCGAGGTCGAGGAGCAGGAGGACGAGCACCTCTACCACTCGAAGGGCTGGCTGCGGGAGCTCTCGCTCGAGTCGCTCGGCCTCAAGGCGGTGCTGCCGCCGCCGGAGGAGCGCAAGCACGTGAAGAGCGCGACCGCGGCGCAGCGTGCGAAGAACGAGCGCACGAAGATGCGCTAGAAAAGCGAAGGCCCGCTGGCGCGGGCCCTCGGGCCTCCTCCTCCTCGAGCGGGCTTACTTCAAAGCGGCTTCGACCGCGCGCTTGCACATCACCGTGATGAGGTGCGCACGGTACTCGGGGCTGGCGTGCAGGTCGTTGTTGAGGCCGTCGGGCTTCACCTTGATGTTCGCCACCGACTCGGGGGCGAACTTCGCGGCGAGCGCCTTCTCCATCTCGGCCTGGCGGAATGCGCTGGGGCCCGCGCCGGTGACGCCCACCCGCACGGTGCCGTTGCCGAAGTCGGCGACGAACACGCCGACCAGCGCGAACCGCGAGGCGGGATTCTTGAACTTCATGTAGGCCGCGCGCCGCGGCGCCGGGAAGGCGACCTGCGTAATGAGCTCGCCCGGCTCGAGCGCCGTCTCGTAGAGCCCCTTGAAGAACTTGTCGGCCTCGATTTTCCGCCGGTTGGTGCTGATGGTGGCGCCCAGGCCCAGGACGGCCGCGGGGTAGTCGGCCGCCGGGTCGTTGTTGGCGAGCGAGCCCCCGATCGTGCCCAGGTGGCGCACCTGCCGGTCGCCGATCATCCCGGCGAGGGCGGCGAGCGCCGGGATCGCCTTCTGCACGGCGCTCGAGCCGGCGACCTCGGCGTGGCGCACCATCGCGCCGGCCACCACGGTGCCGCCGTCGACGCGCAGCTCCTTCAGGTCCTTCAGCCCGCCGAGGTCGCCGGCTCGAGCGC
>DATLGR010000229.1:0-4588 GCA_035540415.1 Burkholderiales bacterium
CTGAACCGCACCGGCACGGCGCTCGCCTCCAAGCTCGATCTTCAGTCGCTGGTGCAGGCGGCCACCGATGCCGGCACGCAGCTCTCGGGGGCGCGCTTCGGGGCGTTTTTCTACAACGTCACCGACCGCAGCGGCGAGTCCTACCAGCTCTACACCCTCTCCGGGGTGCCGCGCAGCGCCTTCGAGCGCTTCGGGCTGCCGCGCAACACGCCGGTGTTCGAGCCGACGTTCCGCGGCGAGGGCGTGGTGCGCTCCGAGGACATCACGCGCGACCCGCGCTACGGCAGGCTCGGACCGCACTACGGCATGCCGAACGGCCATCTGCCGGTGAGGAGCTACCTGGCGGTTCCGGTCGTGTCGCGCTCGGGGGCGGTGCTGGGGGGCCTGTTCTTCGGCCACCCGGATCCGGGGGTGTTCACCGAGCGCGCGGAGCGCCTGGCCGTCGGCCTTGCCGCCCAGGCCGCCATCGCCATCGACAATGCCCATCTCTTCGAGGCCGAGCAGGCGGCGCGCGCGCAGGCCGAGCGCATGAGCGAGATGAAGGACGAGTTCCTGGCGACCCTGTCGCATGAGTTGCGCACGCCGCTGAGCGCCATCCTCGGCTGGTCGCAGGTGCTGCGCCGGCGCGCCATGCCGCAGGACGAGCTGAACCACGGCCTGGACGTGATCGAGCGCAATGCGCGCGCCCAGACCCAGCTCATCGAGGATCTGCTCGACATGAGCCGCATCACCTCGGGCAAGATCCGACTCGACATCCAGCCGGTGGACCCGGCGAGCGTGATCGAGGCGGCGGTGGACACCGTGCGCCTCGCGGCCGCGGCGAAGGGCGTGCGCCTGGAGACGATCCTCGACCCGGCCGCGGGCCCCGTGTCGGGGGACCCGGGCCGCCTGCAGCAGGTGATCTGGAACCTGCTGTCGAACGCCATCAAGTTCACCCCGCGGGAGGGCAAGGTGACGGTGACGCTCGCGCGGGTGAACTCGCACGTCGAGATCGAGGTGGCCGACACCGGCGCCGGCATCCGCCCCGAGTTCGTGCCGCATGTGTTCGACCGCTTCCGCCAGGCCGACGCCTCCACCACGCGCAAGCACGGCGGGCTCGGCCTGGGGCTGTCGATCGTGAAGCACCTGGTGGAGCTGCACGGGGGCAGCGTGCGCGTGAACAGCGCGGGCGAGGGCCGCGGCAGCACGTTCTCGGTCGAGCTCCCGCTCGCCGCCGTGCAGCGGCGCGACCTCCCGACCCCGCGCGAGCATCCGGTCGCGCCGCGCGGGCTCGGCGTCGACTATCGCGTTGCCGACCTCGAGGGCGTGAAAGTGCTGGTGGTGGACGACGAGCCCGACGCGCGCGAGCTCCTGCGGCGCGTCCTGAGCGACTGCGGCGCCGAGGTCCTCGCGGCGGCGGATGCCGGGCAGGCGCTGGAGCTCGTGCGCACCGCGCGGCCGCAGGTCGTGGTGACCGACATCGGCATGCCGCACGCCGACGGCTACGAGCTCCTGCGCCGCCTGCGCGCGCTGGCCGCGGGCCAGGGCGGGCGAATCCCGGCGATCGCGCTCACCGCGTTCGCGCGCTCGGAGGACCGCACGCGGGCGCTGCGCGCCGGGTTTCTCGCGCACGTGGCGAAGCCCGTCGAGCCCGCGGAGCTCGTCGCGACCGTGGCCTCGGTCGCCGGGCGCACCGGCGATCCAGGCCTTTAATCGTTTTCGGGTATTTGATAGGCTCTGGCACCCCGGAGACGAATCGAACGTCCGACCTGCCCCTTAGGAGGGGGCCGCTCTATCCACTGAGCTACCGGGGCGTCGGGCGATTTTACCGCCGGGGGTTGGCCCGCTTGAGCTTGGCTCGGAGTTTCCTGGTTTTCGTTTGCCTGTCGCTCGCGGGCGCAGCGCAGGCCCAGCTTCCGCTGCAGCCCTGGGGCTGGGACGACGGCACGGTGCCGTACGTGCAGACGCCGATGGAGATCGTCGAGCGCATGCTGCGCATGGCCGAGGTGGGCAAGGGCGATCACGTCATCGATCTCGGCTCGGGCGACGGGCGCATCGTGATCGAGGCGGCGCGGCGCGGCGCCACGGGGCTGGGCGTGGACCTCGATCCGAGCCTCGTCGCCCTGGCGCGCGACCATGCGCGCCGCGCCGGTGTCCAGGCGCGCGCCGAGTTCCGGGTGCTGGATCTCTTCGATACCGATCTGTCGGGCGCGTCGGTGGTGGCGTTCTACCTGCTGCCCGAGTTCACCGCCAAGCTGCTGCCGCGGCTGCTCGCGCTGAAGCCCGGCACGCGCATCGTGTCGCACGACGCCGGCATCGGCGAGTGGCCCTCGGACGAGAAGCTCGAGATGCGCGTGCCCGAGAAGCCGGTGGGCGTCGGCGGCCGCTCGGTCGTCGAGCTGTGGATCGTGCCGGCCGATGCCGCGGGGCGCTGGACGGCCGAGATCCCGGCCCACGGCGGGCGCTGGCGCTTCGACATCCGCCAGCGCTTCCAGATGCTCGACATCGACGCGGCCGCCCAGGGGCGCGACCTGCTGGTGCGCAACTCGCGCCTGCGCGGCGAGGAGCTCAAGCTGGTGGTGACGGGGCTCGTGAACGGCCGCGCCTGGCATCACTACTTCGTCGGCCAGGTCCGGGGCGACCGGATCAGCGGCGAGCTGACGGTTTCGGACGGCAACGTGAGGAGGAGCTACCCATGGCAAGCCAGCCGGGCGCGGTAGGGGCCGCCCCCAAACCCCTGCTTTCGGTCGGTGACGGCGTGCTGCTGACCTGCGGCATGGTGATCGGCGCGGGCATTTTCCGCACGCCCACGGACATCGCCGGCGCCACGGACAGCGCCGCGATGTTTCTCTTCGCATGGGTGCTGGGCGGCGCGATCTCGCTCTGCGGGGCGCTGGTATACGCGGAGCTGGCCGCGCGCCATCCCGCGGCGGGGGGCGAGTACACGTTCCTGTCGCGCGGCTGGGGATCGGGGGCCGCCTTCGTGTTCGCCTGGGCGCGGATGACCGTGATCCAGACCGGCGCCATCGCGCTGGTCGCCTTCGTCTTCGGCGACTATGCCTCCCAGATCCTGCGCCTCGGCGACAACAGCGCCGCCCTCTACGCCGCGGCCTCGGTGCTGGCGCTGACGGCGCTCAACTACCTCGGCACGCTGGAGTCGAAGCGCCTGCAGATCGTCATGCAGTACCTGGTGTTCGCGGCGCTCGCCTTCATCGCCCTCGCGGGGCTGTTCACCGGGGCCCCCGAGAAGCCCGCCGCGGCGCCGGCGGCCGCCGCCGCGCCGTTCGGCCTCGCGATGATCTTCGTGCTGCTCACCTTCGGGGGATGGAACGAGGCCGCCTACCTCGGCGGCGAGGTGCGCGACGCCCGGCGCAACATGCTGCGCGTGCTGATCGGCGGCATCGTCGTGGTGACGGTGTTCTACCTCCTGGTGAACATCGGCTATCTCGCGGCGCTGGGACTGCAGGGCATGCGCGAGTCGAAAGCGGTGGCGGCCGACGTGCTGCGCGTGGCGCTCGGCGACCGCGGCGCGCTCGCCGTCTCCATCATCGTCTGCCTCGCCTGCCTGACCACCATGAACGCCGCGATCTTCACAGGCGCGCGCACGACCTACGCCTTCGGCCACGACTTCCGCATGTTCCGCCTGCTGGGCATCTGGCGCGAGGCGGGCAGCACGCCGGCCAACGCGATCCTGCTGCAAGGCGCCATCACCCTCGCGCTGGTCGCCGCGAGCTCGGTGACCCCGGACGGCTTCCAGGCGATGGTCGCCTACACCTCGCCGGTGTTCTGGACCTTCTTCCTGCTCACGGCCCTCACGCTGTTCGTGTTCCGCCGGCGCGAAGGCGGCAACCCCGCGTTCCGCGTGCCGCTCTATCCGGTGGTGCCGATCGCCTTCGTGCTCGCGTGCGTCTACATGATCTACTCGGCGATCAATTACGCGCGCTTCGCGGTGGAGTTCGGCGCGCCGGCGGTGGCCGGAACGCTCATCATGCTGGCCGGGATCCCGCTCTATTTCCTCGCCCGCAAGAAGTGACGCTGACGGAGCTTCGCTACATCGTCGCCGTGGCGCGCGAGCGCCACTTCGGGCGTGCCGCGGAGGCCTGCTTCGTGTCGCAGCCCACGCTGTCGGTGGCGGTGAAGAAGCTCGAGGAGGAGCTCCAGCTCACGCTGTTCGAGCGCGGCCCGGGCGAGGTGTCGGTGACCCCCGCGGGCCAGCGCATCGTGGAGCAGGCGCAGCGCGTGCTCGAGGAGGCCTCGCGCATCAAGGAGATCGCGGCGGCCGGGCGCGACCCCCTCGCCGGGCCGCTGCGCCTGGGCGCCATCTACACCATCGGGCCGTACCTGCTGCCCAAGCTCATCCCGATCCTGCGGCGCACCGCGCCGGCGATGCAGCTCCATATCCAGGAGAACTTCACGCATCGGCTCGCCGAGGCGCTCAAGCGCGGCGAGGTGGACGTGATCCTGGTGGCGCTTCCGTTCGAGGAGCCCGGGGTGGAGACGCGCCCGGTGTACGACGAGCCGTTCTTCGTCGCCGTGCCGCGGGGCCATCCGTGGGAGGGCCGCAAGCGCGTGAGCTCCGAGGAGCTCACCCGCGAGAGCCTGCTCCTGT
>DATLGR010000230.1:0-5186 GCA_035540415.1 Burkholderiales bacterium
GCGCTCGACGGCGGCGGCCAGCGCGCGGGTGAGCTGGGGCGTGGCAAGGCGCGCCATGGCGGCGGCGTACGCGGCATCGACCGAGCGCAGCACCGCGGCGAGCCCGCGTCCGGCCTTCGCCGAGACCGTGTGCAGCTCGGCGAAGCCGAGGAATCCCAGCTTCCAGCGCAGCTCGGCCTTCATGCGGGCGCGCTGCTCCGCGCTCGCGGCGTCCCACTTGTTCACCGCGATGGTGACGGCGCGCCCGCGCTCCAGGATATAGCCGGCGACGTGCGCGTCCTGCTCGGTGACGCCGTCGAGCGCATCGAGCACGAGGACGGCGACGTTGGACGCCTCGATCGCCTGCAGGGCCTTGACGATGGAGGTGACCTCGACGGCGGTGCCGGTCCTGCCGCGGCGGCGCACGCCCGCGGTGTCGATCAGCGTATAGCGCCGCCCGGCGCGCTCGAACGGCACCTCGATGGGATCGCGCGTGGTGCCCGGCTGGTCGTAGGCGATGACGCGCTCCTCGCCGACGAGCGCGTTGATGAGCGTCGATTTGCCGACGTTCGGGCGCCCGACGATCGCGACGCGCGGATGTCCCGCTTCGTTCTCCTCGGCCGCGCCATCGTCGCGCGGAAAGGGCTCGAGCGCGTGCTCGATGAGCTCGCGCACGCCCTCCCCATGAGCCGCCGAGATGGGCGCCGGGGCGCCCAGTCCGAGCTCATGGAATTCGGCGACCGCGGTGTCGGGCTGTAGGCCTTCGGCCTTGTTGACCGCCAGGTGCACCGGCGCGCGCAGCCGGCGCAGGCGCGCGGCGACGTCGCGGTCCCCCGCCGTCACGCCCGCCCGGGCGTCGACCAGAAACACCACCGCGTCCGCTTCAGCCATCGCCTGCTCGGCCTGGCGCGCCATCTCGGCGTAGATGCCTTCCGCGGCGCGCGGCTCCAGGCCGCCCGTATCGATGACGATGAAGCGCCGGTCGCCCGCGCGGGCCTCGCCGTAATGCCGATCGCGCGTGACCCCCGGCAGGTCGTGCACGATGGCATCGCGGCTGCGCGTGAGCCGGTTGAAGAGGGTCGACTTGCCGACGTTCGGCCGGCCGACCAGCGCGATCACCGGCTTCACAAAGCGAGCGCGAGCAGCGTCCCGTTTTGCGTCTGCACGAGCACGCCGGCGGGCAGCGCCACCGGCGCCGCGCGCACCGGCCCGCCGCCGCTGGCGTGGCGCGCGACGAACGCGCCGGAATCCCGTGCAAGGAAGTGCACGTAGCCTTCGAAATCGCCCACCGCGACCGCCTCGCCCAGCGTGCGGGGGAGCGACGGATGGCGGTGCGCGAGGCGGTCCTGCTTCCAGAGCGACCGGCCCGTCGTGCGGTCGAGGGCGTGCACCGCGCCGCGATCGTCGCTCACCAGCGCATAGCGCGCCTCGAGGCTCACGCCCGTGAGCGAGGAGAGCTCGCGGGCCCAGAGCGGGCGGCCGCTCGCCTGCTCGTAGCAGGCCACGCGTCCCTGGTAGGCCGCGGCGCACACTTCCCGGCCCTGCACCGCCGGCTCGCCCACGACATCGGTGACGCGCTCGAGCTCGGTGGCGCCGCGCGGCACCGCCACGCTGGCCTCCCAGCGCACCGCGCCGTTGGCGAGCGCGAGGGCCGCGAGCCGCCCGCCCGAGAAGCCGACGAGCGCGCTCTCGCCCGCGAGCGTCATGCCCGCGGGACTGCGCATGAGGAGCGACGCCGGCGGGCGGTGGTAGACCCAGCGGCGCCCACCGTCGTCCCCGGCAAAGGCGAAGATGCGATTGTCGATGCTGCGCACGAGCACCAGGCCGTCGCCGACCGCCGGCGGCGCCAGCACCTCGCTCGACACGCGCCCGCGCCAGCGCGCTGCGCCGCTCGCCGCGTCCAGGGCGATGACCTCGCCCTGCTCGGTCGCCACTACCACCACGCGCGCATCGGCGCCGACGCCGGCCGACAGGCGCGTCCCGGTCTCGGCGCGCCAGCGCACCGCGCCGGTGGCGGCGTCCAGGCGCGTGACCGTGCCGTCGCGGGCGGCCGCATACACCGCCTCGCCGACGACCGCAGGGGTGAACGTAAAGCGCTCGGCCGCGCCGACGTTCGCCGACCACAGCACCCGGACCGGCTTTGCGCCGGGGATTGGCTGCAGCTCGGCAGGCTTGGGCCCGCTCGGCGTGCTGCACGCGGCGAGCGCCGCGCAGGCGAGAATCGCGAGCGCCCCTCTCATCGCTCAGCCTCCGAGCGCTTCCAGCCGCATGCGGATGCTTTCCTGGAATGCGGGATCCTGGCGCGCGGCCTTCTCCAGGGCGGCGGTGTAGGCCGTGCGCGCTTCTACCGTCTGGTCCTGCGCCACGAGGATGTCGCCCCGCAGCGCGGCGTAGGGCGCCTCGTAGGCGGCGCCATGCGGCTGCTGCAGCAGCTTCAGCGCCTCGTCATACGCCTTTTCGTCCAGCAGCAGCGCCGCGAGGCGCAGCCGGGCGAGGTCGCGGAAATCCTCCGAGCGCGCGCGCTCCATGACCCATTGCAGCTGGAGCTTCGCGCTGCGCAGGTCCTCGCGCTCGAAGAAGTAGCGCGCGGTGACCAGCGCCCCCATAGCGGCGTAGGCCGTGCGCGGGTAGGTCTCCACCAGCGTGCCGGCGGCATCGCGCAGCGCCTTGGGATCGTTCGCCTGGACCGCCTTGGTAAGCTGGTCGTACAGGGCGCTCGCGTTCGCCGCCTGGTTCGCCTGGTACCAGCGCCAGCCCTGCCAGCTCGCAAAACCCGCCGCCACCGCGAGGATCACCGCCGCCACCAGGGTGCCGTGCTGGCGCCACCACGCCTTCAGTTCCTCCAGTTTTTCCTGCTCTTCCAGATCGAGTGCCATTCAGTTCCCCTTGAGCATTGCGGCCACCGCGTCGCGGTGCACGCGGGCCTGCGGTTGGTCGGTGCGCAGCGGCTTGACGCTGACTTCGCCTGCCTTGAGCTCGTCCTCGCCCACGATGAGCGCATGCCGGGCGCCGCTCGCATCGGCGCGGCGCATCTGCGACTTGAGGCTGCCGCCGCCGGCATGCAGCACGACGCGCAGCCCCCGCGCGCGCAGCGCTTCGGCCAGCACGAACGCGCCCTCGAGCGTTCCCTCGCCCTGGTGGACGACGTAGGCGTCGGCCGGCGCCGCGGCGCCCTTGCGGCCCGCCTCGCGCAGCAGCGCGATCAGCCGCTCGTTGCCCATGGCGAAGCCGGTCGCCGGCGCCGGCTTGCCGCCGATCTGCGCGAACAGGCCGTCGTAGCGCCCGCCGCCGCACACGGTGCCTTGCGCGCCGAGGTCGGCGGAAATCCATTCGAACACGGTGAGGTTGTAGTAGTCGAGTCCTCGCACGAGCTTCGGGTTGACGCGATACTCGACGCCGGCGGCGGCGAGCAGGCGCTTCAGCCCCTCGAAGTGCGCGCTCGACGCTTCTCCCAGGTAGTCGAGCAGGGCAGGCGCGGCGGCCACCACCTCCTGGACCATCGGGTTCTTCGAGTCGAGCGTGCGCAACGGATTGGTGCGCAGGCGGCGACGGGCGTCCGCGTCCAGCCGGTCCTCGTGCTTCTCCAGGTGGCGCACGAGGTCGGCGCGGTAGCGCGCGCGCTCCTCGGCCGAGCCGATGTTGTTCAGCTCGAGCCGGATGCCCGTAAGCCCGAGCTCGCGCCACAGCGCGTGGCACATGGCGATGTGCTCGGCGTCGATGTCCGGGCCGGCATAGCCGAGCGCCTCGACGCCGTACTGGTGGAACTGGCGATAGCGGCCCTTCTGCGGGCGCTCATGGCGGTACATGGGCCCCGCGTACCACAGGCGCTTCGGCCCATCGTAGAGCAGGCTGTGCTCGATGGCGGCGCGTACGCACGAGGCGGTGCCTTCGGGGCGCAGCGTCAGCTCCTCGTTATTGAGCTCGTCGCGCCAGGAGTACATCTCCTTCTCGACGATGTCGGTGGCCTCCCCGATGGCGCGCCGGAACAGCTGGCTGGGCTCCACCAGCGGCATGCGGATGTTGCGGTAGCCGTAGCGGGCGAGCCAGGCCTCCACGATCGCCTCGAACTCGCGCCACAGCTCGGCCTCCTCGGGCAGCACGTCGTTCATGCCGCGGACGGCCTGAATCGTCGACATCGGCTAGACCGCCTTGATGGGGATGGCGGGGCGGTACTTCGATTTCACGTAGTCCTCGACGATCGCCTGGAACTCCTCGGCGATGCGCTCGCCCTTCAGCGTGACGGTCTTGCGCCCGTCGACGTACACCGGCGCGACCGGCACCTCGCCGGTGCCCGGCAGGCTGATGCCGATGTCGGCGTGCTTGGATTCGCCCGGGCCGTTCACCACGCAGCCCATTACCGCCACGCGCATGTTCTCGACTCCCGGATAGAGCGCGCGCCACTGCGGCATCTGCGCGCGCAGGTAGGCCTCGATGCGGCTCGCGAGATCCTGGAACACGGTGCTGGTGGTGCGCCCGCAGCCCGGGCAGGCGCTCACCATCGGCGCGAAGGCACGCAGCCCCATGGACTGCAGCAGCTCCTGCGCGACCTGCACTTCGCGCGTGCGATCGCCCCCGGGCTCGGGCGTGAGCGACACGCGGATGGTGTCACCGATGCCTTCCTGCAGGAGCACGGCCATCGCGGCGGCCGAGGCCACGATGCCCTTGCTGCCCATGCCGGCCTCGGTGAGCCCCAGGTGCAGCGCGTAGTGGCAGCGCGCAGCGAGGCTGCGGTACACCGCGATCAGGTCCTGGACCTGGCTCATCTTGCAGGAGAGGACGATGCGTTCGGCCGGCAGCCCCCAGGCCTCGGCCTGGCGCGCCGAATCGAGCGCGGAGCGGATCACCGCCTCGCGCATCACCTCGCCCGCCTCGAGCGGCGCGGCGCGCCGCGCGTTCTCGTCCATCAGGCGCGCGAGCAGCTCGGGGTCGAGGCTGCCCCAGTTCACGCCGATGCGCACCGGCTTGTCGTAGCGCAGCGCGCATTCGATCATGGTGGCGAACTGCTCGTCGCGCCGCGCTCCCTTGCCGACATTGCCGGGATTGATGCGGTACTTGGCGAGCGCCTGCGCGCAGTCGGGAAACTGCGTGAGCAGGCGGTGGCCGTTGTAGTGGAAGTCTCCCACCAGCGGCACCGCGCAGCCGCGCGCGTCCAGGCGGTCGCGGATGCGCGCCACCTGCGCCGCCGCCTCCGGGCTGTTCACCGTGAT
>DATLGR010000231.1:0-2618 GCA_035540415.1 Burkholderiales bacterium
GCGCGCCCAGGCGCTGCTGCGCGGCGCGGGCTTCGGCGCGGCGCTCGACGGCTGCCGCGGCCTCGACCACGGCGCCTGGTCGCCGCTGCTGCACATGTATCCGGAAGCCGAAGTGCCGGTGGTGCAGGTCTCGGTGCAGCCCGCGCTCGGCCCCCGCCACCATGCGCAGCTCGGGCGCGCGCTGCGGCCGCTCGCCGCCGAAGGCGTGCTCCTCGTGGGCTCCGGCCACCTGACGCACAACCTGCGCGACTGGGCGCGCGCACACGGCGTGCCCGCGCCGTACGCCCGCGAGTTCCAGCAGTGGGTCAAAGCCAGGCTCGAGGGGCACGACCTCGATGGGCTGGCCGACTACCGCACGCGCGCGGCGCATGGGGCGCGCGCACATCCCACGGAAGAGCATTTCCTGCCGCTGTTCTTCGCGCTCGGCGCTGCCGGCGATGCGCCGAGACCCGAGCGCATCTACGACGGGGTCGACGGCGTCCTCGCGATGGACGCCTACGTCTTCCAGTAAGGGCGCTTCCGCGGCCGGGCGCCCGGCGCAATACTTGCAGCCGCTGTGGCGATGCTGCGTGCCTGCCTCGCCGCTGGGCTTTTGTCCGTCGCGCTCGCCGTCCCGGTCGGGGCCCAGGACGCGCAGGCCTTGCGGGCCCGCCATGCGGACTTGGGCGAGCAGCTCGCCGCCAGCCCGTTCGGGCGCCCGCTGCAGGTGATGTCGCACGAGCGCTCAAGCGAGCAGCGGGGCGAGGTCTACGCGACGGTTGCGCAAGCCTTCGGCACGGTCGCTGCGGCGCTGCTGCCGCTGCGCAACTGGTGCGACATCCTCATCCTGCCCGTGAACGTCAAGCACTGCGAGGCCTCCGGCCCCGGCGCCGCCGAGACGCTCAGGATCCATCTCGCCAGGAATCCCCACGATGCGCTGGAAGAGACGTTCCGGCTGGAGCTCGCCTACGAGGTCCTCGCCGCCACCGACGACTATCTGCAAGTCGCGTTGAGCGCTCCCGACGGGCCCTTCGGCACGCGGAACTACCGCATGGGCCTGGAGGCCGCGCCCCTCGACTCGCGGCACACCATCCTCTACCTCTCGTATGCCTTTCGTCCCGGTCTTGCCGCGCGCCTCGCGATGCAGCTGTACCTCGCCACCAGCGGCCGCGACAAGGTCGGCTTCACCCTCGTCGAGCGGCTTCCCGACGGCGAGCCCGTTTATATCGACGGCGTGCGCGGCGCCATCGAGCGCAACACCATGCGCTATTTCCTCGCGATCGAGGCCTACCTCGGCGCCCTCGATGCGCCGCCCCCTGAACGTCTCGAGCGACGCTTGCGCGCCTGGCATGCGGCGAGCGAGCGCCACCGGCCCCAGCTCTATGAGATCGGGCGCGACGAGTACCTGCGGATGAAGCGGCAGGAAGCCGGCGCCGTGATGGCCGCGGCTAGAAGCGCAAATCAAGCCCCACGCTGACCAGGACGATCCGGGCGTCGTCGACCTTGAAGCGCTCCCATTCGAGGCGCCCGCCCATGTTGCCCTTGAGAAGCACCGAGATGCCGGCGCCGAGCGCGAGATCGCGGCCGCGCCATTTGTCGGTGAACGGCTGGCCCGCGGTGATGTCCCGCGCCCGGACCTGCCAGCCGAGCAGCCCGAGCTTGCCGAAGACCGAGAACGCCTCGGAGAGAGGCACGCTGCCCAGCGCGAACGCCGCGAAGCCGCTGACGGCCACCTCGCCGTCGCTCACCGGAGCGCCGCGGAAGGCGCCGCTGTAGGCGACCTTGCCGAGGTCGTAGTACCCGCCCTCGACCGCGAACTGGCGGGCGAAGTGGTACCCGCCGTAGAGCTTGAAGGCGAGGCTGCGCTCTTCCACCGGGCCCGCGGTGATGAGTCCTTCCGTGATAGCGCGGTCGTAGCCGGCGCGCCCGGCGCTTGCACCCACGTAGAGCTGCGCGGGCGCCGCCGGGCCGTACAGCAGGCCGGCGGCGGCGACTAACGAGGCGACGAGCACGCGCGTGATCTTCATGGACGGGCCGATCCGCCTCCCTGGCGGTCGCGAGAGCCATTGTGCCGGCGGGCGCGTGCATTTCTGCACATGCCCCCCGGGCCAGTCGGCTCATCGGGGCGTCGCGCTACCGGGCGGGGCGAAGCGCCAGCGCGCCACCACGCGCTCGGCGATCACGAGCTCGGCCGGCTCGACGACGGTGCCGGCGGCGGCCGCACGCTCCGCGAAGAGCGGCCGCGGGATCGACGGCGCGTCGCCCGCCGAGAGCTCGAGGAGCTCGCCCAGCTTGCCGCCGGCGGCACCCGCCATCGCTTCGGCCTGCGCCCGCGCGTGCTCGACGGCCAGGGCGAGCGCCTTGCGCCGCCATTCGCGCTCCTCCTTCGCCAGGAACGCAATGCTGTCGACGCGGTTCGCCCCCGAGGCGAGCGCAACGTCGATGAGGGCGCCGAGCTGCTCGAGAGGAGCCACTTCGACCCGGATGGCGTTCCTCGCGACGAACCAGTCCGGCTCCCCCTTCGGGGCGCGCCCCGGAACGCGCGCCTCGTTGCGCACGCTGTAGCCGACGGTGGAGATCGCCGCCGGCGGAATGCCCTGCTTCTCGACACCCTGCCGCATGGCGAGCCTGCGGCAGGG
>DATLGR010000232.1:0-24146 GCA_035540415.1 Burkholderiales bacterium
GTCTGGGCGAGGTCGCGCAGGCGCTCGTCGAACACCTTGGGCATCGACACCGTGGCCGAATTGAAGATGATGCCGCCGCAGGCGGTGACCACCGCCAGAATGACGAAGATGCGCGCCATGGCGCGGGTGTCGATCTGCAGCCCGATGGTCCTGGACTTCTTCGGCACCGGACCGGGATCGGGCACCAGCGCGAGGAAGCCAGCGCCCGCGGCGATGGCGGCGATGCCGGGGATGAAGAACGCCGCGCGCCAGCCGAACAGATCCATCAGCGCGCCGGACACGATGGCCGCCGCCGCGAGACCGAGGTTGCCCCACAGCCCGTTCCAGCCGAGCGCGCGCCCCATCTTGCCGGGCGCGGCGACGAGCATGGCGATGCCCACGGGGTGGTAGATCGCCGCGAACATGCCCACCAGCGTGAGGCCAACCGCGATCTGCCACGGCGCCTGGGCGAAGCCGGTGAGAAACAGCGCCCCCCCGATGCCGAAGAAGAACAGGCCCATCATCTTGTACCGGCTCCAGTGGTCCGCGAGCCAGCCGGCGGGGATCGCAAAGGCGCCGAAGGCGATGAAGCCGCCCAGCGCGAGCGGCAGGAGCTCGGCGTACGGCCGGTCCCATTCGCGCGCGAGGCCGATCACCACCACCGGGAAAACCAGCATGACGAAATGGTCCAGCAGGTGCCCGAGGTTGATGAAAGGCACGAGGAAGCGGTTCTTGTTCACGGCGTAAAGCTTACTCGTAAAATCGGACCGTCATGACGGGCGTGAGCGGAATCGTGCTGGCCGGCGGGCAGGGCCGGCGCATGGGCGGCGTGGACAAGGGGTTGCAGCGGCTGCGCGACAAGCCTATGGTGCAGTGGGTGCTCGAGCGCCTCACGCCGCAGGTCGACGAAGTGCTGGTGAACTGCAACCAGAACTTCGAGCATTACGCCCGCTTCGGCCACCGCCTGGTGCCCGACGAGCTCGGCGGCTTCGCCGGCCCGCTCGCCGGCCTGCACGCCGGGCTTCGCGTCGCGAGCGGCGCGCTCGTCGCCACCGTGCCGTGCGACTCGCCCTTCCTGCCGCTCGACCTGGTGGCACGGCTCATGGCGGGCCTGGGCGAGAACGACCTCGCCGTGGCCAGGACGGGTGCCCAGCCGCATCCGGTGTTCTCGCTCGTGCGCTGCGCGGTGCTGCCCAACCTGCAGGAGTTCCTCGAGCGCGGCGGCCGCAAGATCGACGCGTGGTACGCCTCCCTGCGGACGGTGGAGGTGGCCTTCGACGACGAGGCCGACGCGTTTCGCAACATCAACACCCTCGAAGAGCTCGGCCGTGCCTAGCCCCCGCTCGATCCTGCAGACCATCAGCTGCCTGGACGGCTACGATCCGGACGCTCTGCCCGTTGACAAGGCGGTGCAGGCGATCACGGCCTGCCTGTCGCCGATCGCAGCGACCCAGGACGTCCCCCTCCGCGAGGCCCTCGGCCGGGTCCTCGCGCAGGACATCGTGCCGACGATCGACGTCCCGGCGCACGACAACTCGGCGATGGACGGCTATGCCGTGCGGTTCTCCGATCTCGAGGAGAACGACGCGACGCTTTTGACCGAGGTCGGCGCGGCGCTCGCCGGCCGTGTTTTTCAGGGGCAAGTGCGCGCCCGCGAGTGCGTGCGCATCATGACGGGCGCGGTCATGCCCGCCGGCACCGACACCGTGGTGATCCAGGAAGTGGTGAAAAAAGACGGCGCGCGCATCGTGGTTCCGCCGGGTCAGAAGCCCCGGCAGAACGTGCGCTACGCCGGCGAGGATCTCAAGGCCGGCGTTCCCGTCCTGCGGGCGGGCCGCGCGCTCACGCCCGCCGACCTGGGCCTCGTCGCCTCGCTGGGCATCGGCGAGGTGCGCGTGAAGCGCAAGCTGCGCGTCGCCTTCTTCGCCACCGGCGACGAGCTCGCCTCGATCGGCGCGCCGCTCCAGGAAGGCGAGATCTACGACTCCAACCGCTACACCCTGCATGGCATGCTCTCGCGCCTGGGCGTCGAGATCATTGATCTTGGCGTGGTGCGCGACGATCCGGCGCTGCTGGAGGCCGCGTTCCGCAAGGCCGCCGGCGCCGCCGACGCGGTCATCACCACCGGCGGCGTGTCGGTCGGCGAAGCCGACTTCGTCAAGCAGCTCATGGCGAGGCTCGGCGAGGTGCTCTTCTGGAAAATCGCCATGCGCCCGGGCCGCCCGATGGCCTTCGGGCGCATCGGGGAGGCTTTCCTGTTCGGGCTGCCCGGCAACCCGGTGGCGGTGATGGTGACCTTCTACCAATTCGTGCGCGCCGCGCTGCTGCACCTCTCGGGCCGCACCGGCGAGCACGCCATTCCGCTATTGAAAGCGATCGCAGGCGAGAACCTGCGCAAGGTGCCTGGCCGCACGGAGTACCAGCGCGGCCTCCTCTACCGGGATGGCGGAGACTGGAAAGTGCGCACCACCGGGCAGCAGGGCTCGGGCGTGCTGCGCTCCATGTCGGAGGCCAACTGCTTCATCGTGCTCGAGCACGAGCGGGGACGGGTTGCGGCCGGAGAGCCGGTCCTCGTGCAGCTCTTCGAGGGGCTGATCTAGGAAGGGTCAGATCGCCATGACGCGCGCCAGCTCGAGGAGCGCGGCATTGGCCGGACGCGTGCGGCCGGCGACTTCGGCGAGCGGCGTGGCGGCGATCTCGCTGCACAGCGAGCCGACGAGCACGCCGTGCTCCCCGCGCGCGAGGCGTTCCACGGCCGCGGCGCCCAGGCGTGTGGCGAGCACGCGGTCGGCGGCGCTCGGCGCGCCGCCGCGCACGACGTGCCCGAGGCGCGTCACGCGCAGCTCGAAGCCGATCGAGGCGCGCGCCTCCGCGTAGTGCTGCATCAGCTCCTTCACGCCGCAGCGCGCGCCTTCGGCGATCACCGCGAGGGCGTGGGTCTTGCCGCGCTGGTAGCCGGCGCGCAGCCGCTCGGCGACCTCGGCCGGCTTGATCTCCTGCTCCGGGAGCGCGATCACCTCTGCGCCGCCGGCGATGCCGGCCATGAGGGCGATGTAGCCGCAGTCGCGTCCCATGGTCTCCACGGCAAAGGCGCGCTGGTGCGACGAGGCGGTCGTGCGCAGGCGGTCGATCGCCTCGAGCGTGATGTTGATGGCGGTGTCGGAGCCGATGCTGACGTCGGTGCCGTAGAGGTCGTTGTCGATCGTGGAGGCCACCCCGACCACCTGGAAGCCTTCCCGGTCGAGCGCGGCCGAGCCGGTCTGGGAACCGTTGCCGCCGATGACGACCAGCGCATCGACCCCGCGCGCCGCGAGGTGGCCGAGCGCCTTCGCCCGACCCGCCGGCTCCTTGAACTCGGGGCAGCGCGCGCTGCCGAGCAGCGTGCCGCCGCGCTGGATGATGCCGCCGACGTCGCGCGCCGCGAGCGGCTCGAGCGTGCCGGACACGAGCCCGGCAAAGCCGTTTCGCACGCCGAACACTTCCCAGCCCTGGGCGAGGCCGCCGCGCACCACGGCCCGCACGGCGGCATTCATGCCGGGCGCGTCGCCGCCGCTCGTGAGCACTGCAATCTTTTTCATCGGAGGCATTCTAAAGGGCGATGGCGAAATCGCTGCGGCAGCTCCGCGAGGAGGCGCGCGCCTGCCAGGACTGCCCGCTGTGGGCGAACGCGACGCAGACCGTGTTCGGCGCGGGCGATCCGCACGCGCGCGTGATGCTGGTGGGGGAGCAGCCCGGCGACGAGGAGGACCGCAAGGGCCTGCCGTTCGTGGGGCCGGCCGGGCGGCTGCTCGACCGCGCGCTCGAGGCGGCAGGCGTCGACCGGGCGCATCTGTACGTGACCAACGCAGTCAAGCACTTCAAGTGGCAGGCGCGCGGCAAGCGCCGGCTGCACAAGACGCCCGCGCAGCGCGAGATCGACGCCTGCCACCAGTGGCTCGAGCGCGAGATCGCGTCGGTGAAGCCGCAGGTCGTGGTGGCGCTGGGCGCGACCGCGGCGCGCGCGGTCATCGGCAAGGACTTCAGGGTTTCGCGGATGCGCGGGCGCTTCGTCGAGAGCCCGCTCGCGCCGCATGTCTTCGCCACGTTCCACCCGTCGGCGCTGCTGCGCCTCAAGGACGAGGCGGAGAAGGAGCAGGCCTTCGCGCAGCTGGTCGAGGATCTGCGGCTGATCAAGCGGGCGCTGGGCGAAGCATCCTGAAGCTCACTTCCACAGCATGGCGGCGCCGCGCACGCCGCTCGCATCGCCATGGACCGCCGGAACGATCGGCGTGTGGAAGGTCTGCGTGTACACGTAGCGCGGCATGAGCTCGGGCACGCTCGCGTAGATGCGCGCCTCCTTGGAGACGCCGCCGCCCACCACGATGACGTCGGGATCGAGGAAGTTGACGATGAGCGAGAAGGCGCGCGCCAGGCGATCGGCGTACACCGCGAGGGCGTTCTCCTCGCCGCGCGCGCTCTTTTCGCGCGCCAGCGCGGGGCCGGCGACGAACTGCTCGATGCAGCCGGGCCGGCCGCAGTTGCACATCGGCCCGGGGTGCTCGTCGCGGGTGATCCACGGCAGCGGCGTGTGGCCCCACTCGCCCCCGATGCCGTGCAGCCCGTTCAGCACCTCGCCGTGCACCACGATGCCGCCGCCGACGCCCGTGCCGAGGATCGCGCCGAACACCACCGCGGCGCCGCGGGCCGCGCCGTCGAGCGCCTCGGACAGTGCGAAGCAGTTCGCATCGTTGGCGAAGCGCAGCTCGCGGCCCAGCTTGTGCTCGAGGTCGTGCTTGAGGCGCCGCCCGTTGAACGGGGTGTTGTAGGCGTTCACCACCCGTCCGCTCTGCGGCGCGATGGTCCCCGGCATGCCGATGCCGATGGAGCACGCGCTGCCCGCCTCCTTCTCGCTGTCCGCGATGAAGGCGGCGAATTCCGCAAGGGCGACATCGTAGCCGGCGCGCGGCGTCGGCCGGCGCCGGCGCACGAGCTCGCGGCCGGCATCGTCGAACACCGCGATCTCGATCTTGCTGCCCCCCAGGTCGACGCCCATTCTCATGGAGCCTCCGAAGCGCTCAGCGCTCGCCGGCGAAGCGGTAGCCGACGCGCTCGGTCCACGCGGCGAGCCAGGCCTTCGCCGCGGCGGGATTCTCGACGCGGTAGCGGGCTTCGGTGGGCCCGGGCCCGACCTTGATCGAGTGGCCGCCGAGGCCGTTGACCATGCGAAAGCCGAACTCGTCGGTGACGTCGTCGCCGAGAAACACGGGCACGCGCCCGGCGAACGGGGCCTCGCGCAGGAACTGCTCGATCGCCTTTCCCTTGTCGCAGCCGGCCGGCTTGAGCTCGAGCACCATCTTGCCGTGCTGCAGCTCGATGGCGCCGCCGCCGTCGTTCGCCGCGGCGCGCACCACCGCCTCGGCCTCGCCGGCGAGGTCCGGCGCCAGCCGGTAGTGCAAGGCCACGCTGGCGCCCTTGTCCTCGAACACCAGGCCTTCGTGGCGGGCGGCAAAGCGGCGCACCGGAGCGGCCGCGCGCCGCAGCGCCTCGGCGCGAAACCGGTGGCGGTGGCGCTTGCCGGCGGCGTCGCGCCATTCGGCCCCGTGCTGCCCGGCGCTCGGCAGCTTGAGCGGATGGAACAGCGCGTCGATGAAGGCGAGCGGCCGCCCGCTGATCAGCGCGACCGCGCCGCCGCTCGCATGCTGCAGCCCCCCGAGCAGGTCGAGCTCCGCGCGGCCGATGTGCACGTCGTCCGGATGGCCCTCGATCTCGAGCAGCGTGCCGTCGATGTCGAGGAAGAACGCCCAGTCGGCGCCGAACGGCGGCATGGCGCTAACCCGCGCTCCCGATGTGCTTCAGCCGCGCCGCGCGCGTGCGCGCCAGCACGCGGCGGCGGTGGCGCATGCGCGCCGCGTCGAGCAGCATGCGCCCGGCCCAGCGGTAGACGTTGAACTCCTGCACCAGGGTGCGCATGCTGCGCATGCGCGCGCGCTGCTCCTCCGGCGACATGGTGAGCGCGAGGTGCATCGCCGCCGCGCTCTGCTCGATGTCGTAGGGATTCACGATCAGCGACTCGGCCAGCTCGCGCGCCGCGCCGGTGAACTGCGACAGGATGAGCACGCCCTGCTCGTCATCGCGCGCCGCCACGAACTCCTTCGCCACCAGGTTCATTCCGTCGTGCAAGCTCGAAACGTAGCACAGCTCGCTCGCGCGGTAGAGCTCATACACCTGCGCCGCGTCGTGGTGCTCGATCTTCAGGACGATGGGCTGGTAGCCGGGCCGCCCGAAGCGCTCGTTGATCCGCCCGGCGAGCGAGCGCACGCGCGCCTCGAGGTTCTGATACTCGTCGATCGACGAGCGCGAAGGCGCCGCCACCTGGACGAACGAGAACTGCCCCGTCCAGCGCGGCTCCGTCTCGAGCAGCCGCTCGATGGCGAGGAAGCGCTCCAGGATCCCCTTCGTGTAATCCAGGCGGTCGACGCCCACGCCGAGCCGCACGTCCTGCGCAAGGCCCAGGCGCTCGCGCACCCGGCGGCGGCATTCGGGCACCGGCGCCTGCAGCTGCAGCGCCGCCGGCGGCCACTCGATCGAGATGGGGTAGCGCCGCACCTCGGTCGGATGCCCGCCGTAGGAGATGGTGAAGGTCTCCCGGTCCACGCGCGCCTCGAGGAAGCGGTCGACGGTGTCGAAGAAGTTGTTGCAGTGGAACTGGGTGTGGAAGCCGAGGATGGAGGAGCCGAGCAGCCCCTCGAGCACCTCCTCGCGCCAGGGCAGGATGCCGAAGGCCTCGGGGTTCGGCCAGGGAATGTGCCAGAAGGTGATGATGGTGGCCCGCGGCAGCTTCTCGCGCACCATGCGCGGCAGCAGGGCGAAATGGTAGTCCTGCACCAGCACGATGGGATCGTCGGTGCGCGCCTCGTCGGCCACGATATCGGCGAAGCGCTGGTTCACGTTGCGGTAATGCTCCCAGTCGTGGGTGCGGAACGTCGGGCGGGTGTGCGCGATGTGGCACAGCGGCCACAGGCCCTCGTTGGCGAAGCCGAAGTAGTAGCCCTGTTCCTCCTCGGGCGTGAGCCACACGCGCCGGATGCGGTAGGCGGGCCGCTCGGGCGGCACCATGACGTGGTCGTGCTTGTCGACCGTCTCGCGATCGGCCGAGCCGGCGCCATGCGCGATCCAGGTTCCCGAGGTGGCGCGCACGATCGGCTCGAGCGCGGTCACCAGCCCGCTCGCCGGGCGCTGGATCTCGATCACGTTGTCCTTGCGCCGGGCGTGGATGTAGGGCTCGCGGTTGGACACGATCAGCACCTCGTCGCCCTTGAGGTCCTGGCGCAGGATGCGCCGCAGCGCCTCCGGCCCCCACGAGGTCTGCGACTCGTCGCGCGAGCGCCGCTCGGCCTCGAGATCCAGCACCAGGGCCTGCAGGTCGCGCGCGACCGGCCGCAGCTCCGGCGAGGCGGTCTTCCAGCCCATCGGCGAGCGCAGCAGCGTGTCGCCGGCGAGCAGCGCCTTCAGGCCGGCCACCCAGCCGCGCCAGCTGATCTCGGCAATGATGACCGTGATCAGCGCGACCACGGTGGCGATGGCCGCGAAGAGGTACAGGACGTACTTGCGGGTGTCGGCGCTGCGGCGCTGGATGGGGCTCATGTCGTGCAGGACGACGAGCTCGCCGAAGGCCGCCTCGTCGGCGCTCGCGATGCGGTTCGCGGAGACGTGGAGCGGGCCGTCGCCGAGCTCCAGCACCCAGTTGCGCTCCGGCTGCGCCTCCGTGGTGGTGCAGCGGACCTCCTCCGGAAAGGCGGTGGTGGCGTAGATGAGGCGCCCGGCGCGGTCGCAGTAGCCCAGGGCGAAGATGCGCTGGTCCTGGATGATGCGCTCGAAGTAGCGCAGCACCTTCTCGCGCGCCTCCTCCGGGTCGTCGACGAGCTCGGCGAGCGGCTCCTGGGCCGTCTTGGCGATGAGCGCGCCCCGCGTGTCGAGGTCGCGCACGAACCACTGGAAGGTCAGCCGGTCGACGAGGGGAACGACCGCATAGGCGATGGCCGCGAGCGCCAGGGCGAGCGGAAGCACGAAGCGCAGGGACAGCGGCATGGCACCTGTGCGTGCCAGCAAAATTTACGCCGGTGAGCGCGGGACCCCTGCGCCGTGCGGCCTGTCGGCCGGCAGCGTCGGCGGTTTTTACAGGGCGAAGGTACTTTTTGCCGCGCTAGGCCGATTCCCGCAACGTCAGTGCCGGCGACACGCGCAGGACCTGGCGCGCCGACAGCCAGGCGTTCACCGAGAGAAGCGCCACCCCGGCGAGCGGCCCCGCGATCCACAGGCGCGGGCTCGGCGGCAGATCGAGCTCGAACACCCGCACGGCGAGCAGCTCGCCGATCGCCGCCGCGCCCGCGGCCGCGAGCAGCCCGGCGAGCAGCCCCATGACGAGGAACTCGATACGCTGCGCGCCGGTCACCTGCGCCCGCGAGGCGCCGTGCACGCGCATCACCGCCGCCTCGCGCCGGCGCTCGTCCTCGGTGGCGACCAGCGCCGAATAGAGCACCAGCAGCCCGGCGCCCAGCGTGAACAGGAAGATGAACTGCACCGCACTCACCAGCTGGTCGACCACCGCCTGCGCCTGGCGCACCGCCGCGCCGACGTCGACCAGCGTGACGTTCGGAAAGCGCGCGACCAACTCGTGCGCGGCCGCCTCGCGCCCCGGCTCCAGCCGGAACGCACTGATGTAGCTCGTGGCCATCCCCTCGAGCACGCGCGGCGGCGCGATCACGAAGAAGTTCACCTGCATCGAGTCCCAGCGCAGCTTGCGCAGCGAGCTCACCCGGGCGGTGAACGAATCGGCGCCGACCGTGAAGGTGAGCTCGTCGCCGAGGCGCCAGCCCAGGCGGCGCGCGATGCCCTCCTCCACCGACAGCTCGCGCGCGTCGGGCGCGAACCAGCGCCCGGCCGACACGCTGTTGTGCGCCGGGAGCGCTTCCAGGTACGAGAGGTTGAATTCGCGCTCGACCAGGCGCTTCGCGCGCTCCTCGGCATAGTTCGCCTCGCTCACCGGCGCGCCGTTCACGGCGGTGAGCCGACCGCGCACCATGGGGTAGAACTGCGGCGAGCCCACGCCGCGTTCGGCGAGCAGCGCACGCACCTGCGCGAGCTGCTCGGGCTGCACGCCGATCAGGAAGCGGTTGGGCGCATCGGGCGGCGCGCTGCGCCGCCAGGCGTCGACGAGGTCGTTGCGCGTGACCGACAGCAGCAGCACGGCGGTGAGCCCCAGGGCAAGGCTCGCCACCTGCACCGCGTTGCCGCGCGCATGGCGCCGCAGGCTGGCGAGGCCGTAGCGCAGGCGCGGTCCGGCGCGCCGCACGAGCGCCGGCCGCGTCAGGAGCTTGAGCACCGCCCAGGCCGCGGCGAAGAACACCAGCACCGCCGCGGCGAAGCCACCGACCACGCTCGCGCCGAGCGTCCAATCGCCCGCCTGCCAGATCAGGAGCCCGCCGAAAGCGGCGGCGCCGGCGACATAGGAGACGAGCGCGCCCGGGCGCGGCGCCGTCTCGCGGCGCAGCACGCGCAGCGCCGGTACGTTTTTCAACTGCAGCAGCGGCGGCAGCGCGAAGCCGAGCAGCAGGACCAGCCCGACGAGAAAGCCCTGCACCGCGGGCAGCACGCCCGGAGCCGGCAGCTCCGTGCGCAGCACGCCGGCGAGCGCGGCGCCGATGCCGAGCTGCGCGGCGAAGCCGAGCGCCACGCCGAGCGCGCTCGCCGCCGCGCCGAGCAAGGCGAACTCGGCGCCATAGAGGCGCACGAGCGCCGGCTGCGTGGCCCCCAGGCAGCGCATCACGGCGCAGCCGTCCAAGTGGCGCTCGACGAAGCGGCGCGTGCCGAGCGCGATGGCGACCCCGGCGAGCACCGCCGCGAGCAGCGCGGTGAGGCCGAGGAAGCGCTGCGCGCGCTCGACCGAGGCGCGAACCTCCGGGCGCCCTGTCTCGAGGGTGTCCAGGCGCTGCCCGCGCTCCAGGCGCGGCTGCAGCTCGGCCTCGAGCGCGCGCACGGCGGCCGGCGCGCCCGCCGCGTAGAGGTAATACCAGACGCGGCTGCCGGGCTGCACGAGCCCGGTGGCGGGGACGTCCTCGAGGCTCATCATCAGGCGCGGCGCGATGTTGAAGAAATTGGCGCTGCGCTCGGGCTCGAGCGTCAGCACCGCCGCCACCTCCAGCTCGGCGCGGCCCAGGCGCAGCCGCGAGCCCACCGGCGCCTGCAGCGCCGTGATCAGGCGCTCCTCGAGCCAGACGGTGCCGCGGCGCGGGCCACCCTCGGCGAGCGCGTCCGGCGCGCCGGGCGCGGCGGCGATGCGCAGCCGCCCTCGCAACGGGTAGGCCGCGGTGACGGCCTTCACCCCGGCGAGCTGGCTCTCGCCGCCGGCGAGCGCCATGCTCACGAAGTTCAGCGCCTCGGCGGAGGCGAGGCCGCGCGCCTCGATCGTCTGCGCGACCGCGCGGCTCCACGGCCGGTCGGAGACGAGCACGAGGTCGGCGCCGAGCAGCTGGTGCGCGTCGCGCACCAGGGCGCGGCCGACGCGGTCGGCGAAGAACGCCACGCTGGTGACGCTCGCCACCGCGATGACGAGCGCCGCCGCCAGCACCCGCAGCTCGCCCGCGCGCCAGTCGCGCCCCAGCATGCGCCAGGCGAGCCTCATGCGGCGATCCGGCCCCCGGCCAGGCGCACCACGCGCTGGCAGCGCGCCGCGAGCTCCTCGTCGTGGGTGACGAGCACGAGCGTGGTGCCGTATTCGCGGTTCATCTCGAACAGGAGCCGGATGATGGCGCCGCCGGATTCTGCATCGAGGCTGCCGGTCGGCTCATCGGCGAACAGCAGCCGCGGCCGCGTCACGAAGGCGCGCGCCAGCGCGACGCGCTGCTGCTCGCCGCCCGACAGGTGCCGGGGATAGTGCTGCAGCCGCTCGCCGAGCCCGACGCGCGCCAGCATCTCGCGCGCCGCCGCCTCGGCGTCGGCGCGGCCGCCGAGCTCGAGCGGCAGCATGACGTTCTCGAGCGCCGTGAGCGCGGGCAGCAGCTGGAAGGACTGGAACACGAAGCCGACGCTGCGCCCGCGCAGCGCCGCGCGCCGGTCCTCGTCGAGCGCGAAGAGATCCGCGCCCTCGAGCTCCACGCGACCGCTGGTGGGCGTGTCGAGCCCGGCGAGGATCGCGAGGAGCGTCGACTTGCCCGAGCCCGACGCGCCGACCACCGCGACCGCCTCTCCGGGGGTGACCTCGAGGTCGATCTCGCGCAGAATGACGAGATCCGAATCGCCGCTCTTCACCGTCTTGCCGATGCCGCGCGCGCTCAGTACGTTGTGGTTGTGCCTGTTCATGACCTTCGGCTTGCCCGTCGGCGCGCACGGCGCGTCGCCGGATCGATCGATCGTGGTGCTCGGGGACAGCCTGTCCGCGGCCTACGGAATCGCCCAGGCGCGCGGCTGGGTGGCGCTGCTCGCCGAACGCCTCCAGCGCGAGCCTCCGCATTATAGCGTCGTCAACGCCAGCATCTCGGGCGAGACCACGAGCGGCGGCGCGGCGCGCATCGCGCGCGTGCTCGAGCAGCACCGCCCGGCGATCGTCATCGTGCAGCTGGGCGGAAACGACGGCCTGCGCGGGCTGCCGGTGGCGCAGATGAAGGCAAATCTCGCCACGATCATCGAGCGCTCGCAGAAGGCGGGGGCTCGCGTGCTGCTCGTGGGCATGCGCATCCCGCCGAACTACGGCCCCGACTACGCCGATGCCTTCGAGGCCGCCTTCGCCGAGCTCGCCAAGCGCTACCGCGTGCCCCTGGCCCCCTTCCTGCTCGAGGACCTGGTGGAGAAGCCCGAACTGTTCCAAGCCGACCGCATCCACCCCACCGAAAGCGCTCAGCCCTTCCTCCTCGAGCGGATCTGGACCGCATTGCGGCCGATGCTCAAGTGATGCGCGAGAGGGGCCGCTTGCTGAAGACGCTGGGCTGCGAGCTCTCGGCATTCGACGACATCATCGACTGCCGCTCGCCGTCGGAATACGCCGAGGACCACATTCCCGGGGCCCTCGCGGCGCCGGTGCTGGACGACGCCGAGCGCGCGCGCGTGGGAACGCTCTACAAGCGCTCGCCGTTCGAGGCGCGCAAGCTGGGCGCGGCGCTGGTGGCGCGCAACATCGCCGCGCACCTGGAGTCGAAGTTCTTCGGCAAGCCCAAGGGGTGGAAGCCCCTCGTGTACTGCTGGCGCGGCGGGAAGCGCTCGGGCGCGATGACCCACGTCCTGCGCGAGGTCGGCTGGCCGGCGCAGGCGCTGCCCGGCGGCTACCGCGCCTACCGGCGCTGGGTTCTGGACGAGCTCGCCGCGCTGCCCGCGGCCCTCGAGCTGCGCGTGATCCACGGCGCAACCGGCAGCGGCAAGAGCCGCCTGCTCGCGGCGCTGGCGCGCGCGGGGGCCCAGGTGCTCGACCTGGAGGCGCTCGCCGCGCATCGCGGCTCGGTGCTCGGCACGCTGCCCGGGCGGCTGCAGCCGACGCAGAAGTGGTTCGACAGCCTGCTGCGCGGCGCGCTCGCCGCGCTGGACCCCGCGCAGCCGGTGTTCGTCGAAGCCGAGTCGCGCAAGATCGGCCAGCTGCAGCTTCCCGAGGCGCTCATCCTGCGCATGCGCGCCGCCGACTGCGTGCTCCTCGAAGCGCCGCTCGAGGTGCGCATCGCGCTGCTGCTCGAGGAGTACCAGCATCTGGTGCAAGACCGCGCGCTGCTCGAGCGGCAGCTCGACTGCCTCGTCGCCCTGCACGGCCGCAGCCGCATCGACGAGTGGAAGGCGCTCGCCGCACGCGGCGCCTGGCCCGAATTCGTCGGGCGGCTGCTTCTCGAGCACTACGACCCGGCCTACCGCCGCTCGGCGCAGCGCAACTTCGCGCGCCTGCCCCAGGCCCGGCGCGTGGCGATCGACGCGCCCGACGCGGCCGCGTTCGCGCGCGCTGCGCGCCGGGTGACGGAGGAAGCGCCGGCGACGAGCGCCTGAGGGCCTTAGTGGAGGCCCGCGAGCACCCGCAGGTGCTGCACCACGCTGCGGCCGAGCGCGGACAGGGCGTAGCCGCCCTCGAGCACCGAGACGACGCGGCCGCCCGCGTGGCGATCGGCCACCGCCTTCAGCTGCTCGCTGACCCAGGCATAGTCGCCGTCCACGAGGCGCAGCATCGCCATGTCGTCCTCGGCGTGCGCGTCGAAGCCCGCCGAGAACAGCACGAGCTGCGGCCGGAACGCCTCGAGCGCCGGAATCCAGGCCTTGCTCACCGCCGCGCGGAACTCGCGCGACCCGGCGCCCGCCGGGAGCGGCACGTTGACCATGTTGGGCGCGGGGGCCTCGGTGCCGCTGTAGGGATAGAAGGGATGCTGGAAGGTCGAGGCCATCAGCACGCTCGAGTCGCCGGCGAAGATATCCTCGGTGCCGTTCCCGTGGTGCACGTCGAAGTCGATGATCGCCACGCGCTCGAGCCCGTGCGCATGGATCGCGTGGCGCGCGGCCACCGCGACGTTGTTGAAGATGCAAAAGCCCATCGGGCGGGCGCGGCAGGCGTGATGGCCCGGCGGGCGCACGCTGCAGAACGCTGCGTCGGCCTCGCCCTTCAGGACGAGGTCGGTCGCGAGCACCGCAGCGCCCGCGGCGCGCAGCGCCGCCGTCAGGGTATGCGGGTTCATGGCGGTGTCCGGATCGAGGTGCACGGTGCCCTGACGGGGGGCCGCCTCGCGGATGGCCCGGAGGTACTCGATCGGGTGGACCCGCGCGAGCTGCTCTTCGGTCGCCAGGGGCGCCTCATGGCGCGCGAGGACCTGGCCGAGGCCGGAGGCGATGAGCTGGTCTTCGATCGCCGTGAGGCGCGCCGGGCGCTCGGGATGATGGGCGCCCATGTCGTGCTTGAGGCAGTCGCTGTGGGTGATGAATGCCGCGGGCATCGAATGGCGATCCTAACCCATCGAGTACAATCCCCGCATGCTCCTCAAGGCCGGCTTCCAGCCTGCGGTCGTGTCGCGCGGCCCCATCCAGCGCGTAATCGAAGCGGCGGGAGGCATCATCCTCGGCAAGGAGCCGCAGCTGCGCCTTTCGCTCGCCTGCCTGCTCGCCCGCGGGCACCTCCTGATCGAGGACCTCCCCGGCGTGGGCAAGACCACGCTCGCCCACGTGCTCGCGCGCACGCTCGGGCTGCAGTTCCAGCGCATCCAGTTCACCAGCGACATGCTGCCCGCCGACATCATCGGCGTGTCCGTGTACGAGCGCGAGCGCGGCGCGTTCAAGTTCCATCCCGGGCCCATCTTCGCGCAGGTGATCCTCGCCGACGAGGTAAACCGCGCCACGCCCAAGACGCAATCGGCGCTGCTGGAAGCGATGGAGGAGCACCAGGTCACCGCCGAAGGCGAGACGCGCAAGCTCCCCGAGCCGTTCTTCGTCATCGCCACGCAGAATCCCTCCGAGCAGGTGGGCACCTTCCCGCTGCCCGAGTCGCAGCTCGATCGCTTCACCATGCGCATCGAGCTCGGCTATCCCGACCGCGACGCCGAGCGCGCGCTGCTCGCGGGCAGCGACCGGCGCGATCTGCTCGCGACCCTCGAGCCGTGCATGACGCCGGCCGAGCTGGTTGAGCTGCAGGCCGGCGTGCAGCGGGTGCATGTCGCGCCGGCGCTGCTCGACTACGTTCAGGCCATCATCGAGCACACGCGGCGCTCGCCGCACTACGTGGCGGGCCTGTCGCCGCGCGCCGCGCTGGCGCTGCTGCACTCGGCGCGCGCCTGGGCGCTGCTCGAGGACCGCGACAAGGTGCTGCCGGAAGACGTCCAGGCCGTGCTGCCCGGCGTGGCCGCGCACCGCCTGCGGCCGGCGCACGACGCCGCGCGGCGCATCGACGTCGGCGCGCAGCTTCTCGCCGCCGTGCCCATCCCATAGAAGCGGCCACTCGCGGCGAAACGCTGCACCCGGCGAACCGCCCGGCCAGCGCGGCCGTGCCGGTGTGGGCCGCGGCCGTGCTGGTGGTCTCGGCGCTGCTCACCGCCCTGGGCTTCTGGACCTACCGCGCGGTCGAGAGCTCGCTGCGCGAGCTGCGCGGCGGCGCGCTCACCAGCCTGCTCGCCTCCGAGGTGAACGCGTTGCGCGTGTGGGTGAGCGACGAGCTCGGCCATGCCGAGCGCCTGGCGCGCGAGCCGCGGGTGCGCGCCGCCATCGCGCAGCTCGCCCGCACTCCCCGGTGCGCCGGCAAGCCGCGCGCGGAGCTCGACGCGCTGGTGCGCCCGCTGCTTCGCGAGGTCGGCGGCGCCACCTTCAACGTGCTCGACCCCGCCGGGCAGCTGATCGTCACGCGCTTTCCGGAGTACTGCGGGCTCTACGCCACGCCGGCGTTCTTCGCCGAGGTGCGCCCGGTGTTCGCGGGCGAGGCGCGCTTCGTGCGCCCGTTCCGGGACGAGGCCCGGGTCGCGGGCGCGCCGCGCCTGCGCGAGGGCGCGCCGTTCGCCTGGGGGGTCGCGCCGGTGCGCGATGAGAGCGAGCGCGTGATCGCCGCCCTCGCGGTCGCGGCGCCGGTCGACGGCGTGTTCGCCTCCATCCTGCAGGCGGCGCGGCCGGGTTCGAGCGGCGAGGCGTTCGCGTACGACGCGGCGGGCGTCATCCTCACGCTCGAGCGCTTCGGCGAGCGCTCGGCGCTCCTGGCGCGCGCGGCCGGCGCGCCCGAGGGCGTGGCGCTCGATGCCTACTTCAACGCCCGCGGCACGCCGGTGATCGGCGCCTGGCGCTGGATACCCGAGTACGGCATGGGCGTCGCCCTCGAGATGGAGGCGGCCGAGGCCTATGCGCCGCTGCGCTACCTCAGCATCGCCTTCGCCGTGGTGTTCGGCGCGCTGGTCATCGCGGTGTTCGTGGCACTGGGATCGGCCTTCTCGGTGATCCGGCTGCGGCGCGAATCGGGCCGGCGGCTGGGCGCGTACCGCTTGGAGCGCCTGATCGGCCAAGGCGGCATGGCCAACGTCTACCTCGCCCGCCACGACCTGCTCAAGCGGCCCACCGCCGTGAAGCTGCTCAAGCCTGCGCGCGCGACCGACGAGATGATCGCCCGCTTCGAGCGCGAGGTGCAGCTTGCCTCGAGCCTGACCCATCCCAACACGGTGGAGATCTTCGACTACGGTCGCACCCGCGACGGGCTGTTCTACTACGCCATGGAGTACCTCGAGGGCCAGACCGTCGCGGAGCTGGTCGGCCGCAGCGGCCCGCTGCCGGCGGCGCGCGCGATCCACCTGCTGCGGCAGGTGTGCGCCGCGCTTGCCGAGGCGCACGGGCGCGGCATCGTGCATCGCGACATCAAGCCCGAGAACATCATGGTGTGCCGCTACGGCGGAGTGGAGGATTTCGTCAAGATCCTCGACTTCGGGCTGGTGAAGCACATGACCGAGAAGCACAGCCGCGACCTCACGCGCACGCTGCGCATCCTGGGCACGCCGCAGTACATGGCGCCGGAGCGGCTGCGCGATCCGGCGGACGTCGATGCGCGCGCCGACATCTACGCGGTCGGCGCCGTGGGCTTCTTCATGCTGACCGGCCGCAAGCTCTACGAGGCCGCGGACGACCTCAGCCTCACCAGCAAGATCCTGAACGAGGAGCCGCCGCGCGCCGCCGATCTCGCCCCGGCGCCGGTGCCCCTGGAGCTCGACCTGATCCTCACCGCCTGCCTGGAGAAGAATCGGGCGCTGCGCCCCCAGCGCATCGCCGACGTGGCCGAGGCGCTCGCCGCGCTGGCCGTCGAGCACCGCTGGGCTTTCCATGAAAAGATCCTTGGGTAGAATCGCGGGTTCCGCGCGCGGCGCGTAGTGAAGCCTGGAACACCCGCGCGGGAAATTTCCATGCCCCCTGGTACCCGCTACTTCCTCGAAGTCAACCCGCGTATTCCCCGGCGCCTTGCCCGGCTGGAGGACCTCGCGAGCAATCTCTGGTACAGCTGGGACCGCCCGACGCGCGCGCTTTTCGCCAAGCTGAACCCGGCTCTGTGGGATGCGGTCGGGCACAGCCCCAAGGCGATGCTCAAGCGCATCGACGAGCAGCGCCTGATCGATGCGGCCACCGACCCGGCCTTCCTCGACAGCCTCACGCGGGTCCTCGCGGCCTTCGACGCCTACCATGCCGAGCCGCCCTTCCGCCAGAACGCGGGTGGCGTCCTGCGCGAGGACCTCGTGGCCTACTTCTGCGCCGAGTTCGGCGTGCATGAAAGCCTGCCGATCTACTCCGGCGGCCTGGGCATCCTCGCCGGCGACCATTGCAAGGCGGCGAGCGACTTCCAGCTGCCGTTCGTCGCGATGGGGCTGCTGTACCGCCAGGGCTACTTCACGCAGATGATCGACGGCGAGGGGCGCCAGCGCGCCGAGTACACCGACTCGGACTTCGAGGACCTGCCGATCAGCCCGGTGCGGGCGAAAGACGGCGGCGAGCTCGTCGTGGAGGTGGCCTTCCCGGGGCGCCGCGTGCTGGTGAAGGCGTGGCAGGCGCGCGTGGGCCATGTCACCCTCTACCTGCTCGACACCGACCTGCCGGAAAACGCCGAGCGCGACCGCGATATCGCGCACCGGCTCTACGGCGGGGACCGCACCACGCGCCTGGAGCAGGAGATCGTGCTCGGCGTCGGCGGCATGCGCGCCCTGGCCGCGATGCAGCTCAAGCCCACGGTTTGGCACATCAACGAGGGCCACGCCGCTTTCCTCGTGCTGGAGCGCGTCCGCGCGCTGGTCGTCGAGGGGCTTGCGCTGGAGGCGGCGATCGAGGCGGTCGCGGCCAACACCGTCTTCACCACGCACACGCCGGTGCCGGCGGGACACGACCAGTTCACCGACGCCACCGTGGTGCCCTACCTGCGCAGCTGCTTCCCGGAGCTCGGCACGCCCGAGCGGGTGGCGGCGCTGGCGCGCCCCCCGGCGGGCGGCGACTTCAACATGACCGCGCTCGCGATCCGCGGCTCGCGGCACCACAACGGCGTGTCGCGCATCCACGGCGGGGTCTCGCAGCACATGCTGAAGGACTTCTGGCCGCAGGTCTCGCCCGAGGAAAGCCCGGTGGGCTACGTCACCAACGCGGTGCACGTAGCGACCTTCCTCGCGCCGGAGTGGAGCGAGGTGCTGGACCGCTTCCTCGGCGTCGGCTGGATGCACCGCCTGGGCTATCCGGGCATCTGGGAGAAGATCCGCGACATCCCGGACCACATCTTCTGGAGCGTGCGCCAGGACATCAAGGCGCGCATGCTCCACATGGTGCGACACCGGCTGGCGCAGCAGCACGCGCGCAACCACGGCAGCGAGTCGCATCTCGACCGCATGCTGCGCTATGCCGACCCGGCGCGGCCCAACGTGCTCACGGTCGGCTTCGGCCGGCGCTTCGCCACCTACAAGCGCGCGACCCTGCTCTTCAACGACCTGGAGCGCCTGAAGCGCGTCGTCGGCGACCGCGAGCGGCCGGTGCTGTTTCTCTTCGCCGGCAAGGCGCACCCGGCCGACGAGCCCGGGCAGGACCTCATCCGCGCGATCGCGCAGATGTCGCAGCAGCCGGACTTCGAGGGCCGCATCCTGTTCCTCGAGGGCTACGATCTTCACATCGCGCGGCGCCTGGTCTCGGGCGTGGACGTGTGGCTCAACAACCCGGTGCACCCGCTGGAGGCTTCGGGCACCTCCGGCATGAAGGCCGGAATGAACGGCGTCATCAACCTCTCCATCCTCGACGGGTGGTGGGACGAGGGCTACGACGGCGAGAACGGCTTCGCCATCAAGCCGGCCTCGCCGGACCTGGACCCGCACCGGCGCGACCGCGAAGAGGCGCGCACGCTCTACGAGATCCTGCAGGACCGCGTGGTGCCGCTCTACTACAGCCGCTCGAACGGCGGCTACTCCCCCGAGTGGATCCGCATCGCCAAGCGCTCGATGGCGTCGCTGCTGCCGCGCTACGACGCTTCACGCATGCTGGGCGAGTACCTGTCGAAGTACTACCTGCCGGCATCGCGCCAGGGGCGGCGCTGCGCCGAGGACGGCTATCGCGGCGCGCGCGAGCTCGCGCAGTGGAAGGCGCGGGTGCGCGCGGCCTGGCCCGGCGTGTCGGCGCGGCGCCTGGACTCCCCGAGGAGCCGCATCCAGTTCGGCGACTCGATTCCGGTAGAGGTCGCGGCGCGCCTGAACGGGCTCGCGCCGGCCGACGTGTGCGTCGAGCTGCTGCTCTCGCGCGGGCTGCGCGAGAGCCCGGTGGTGGAGCACAGCCACGAGCTTTTCGCCGACGGCACGCTCGATGGCGGCGAGCACCGCTTCCGCCTGGACCTCAAGCCCGGCCTCGCGGGGCGCCTGGACTACCGCGTGCGCCTCTACCCGCGCCACGAGCTGCTCACGCATCCCTTCGAGCTGGGCCTGACCTGCTGGCTCTGACCAGAAGCACCGCCGAGCGGCCCTGCAGCGGGTAGCTCGCCGCCGGGGCCGGCGCCTCCTGCTCGGCGCTGTCGAGCAGCACGCGCCACGACGCGCCCGGCAGCGCGAAGTCGATCGGGTCGGCGTGCGCGTTGAGCAGCAGCAGCACGTCGTCGTCCTCCACCGCGCGGCCGCGCTCGTCGCGCTCGGCAAGCCCGCGTCCGGAGACGAGCACGCCCAGGCAGCGCGCCGAGGCGCGGCTCCAGTCGTGGTCGCTCATCTCCGCGCCGTCGGCATTGAGCCAGGAGATGTCCTTCATCTGCGGATCGCGCACGGCGCGGCCGCGGAAATAGGTGCGGCGCCGGAACAGCGGGTGGAGATTGCGCAGGCGGATCAGCCGCGCGGTGAAGCCGAGCAGCGCGCGGGCATCGGCGTCAAGCTCCCAGTCGATCCAGGACAGGGCGTTGTCCTGGCAATAGGCGTTGTTGTTGCCGCGCTGGGTACGGCCCATCTCGTCGCCGGCGAGCAGCATCGGCACGCCCTGCGAGAAGAACAGCGTCGCGAGCAGATTGCGTTTCTGCCGCTCGCGCAGGGCGCGCACGTGCGGCTCGTCGCTCGGGCCCTCCACCCCTCCATTCCAGCTGCGGTTGTCGTCGGAGCCGTCCCGGTTGGCCTCGAGGTTGGCCTCGTTGTGCTTGCGCTCGTAGCTCACCAGGTCGTGCAGCGTGAAGCCGTCGTGCGCGGTGACGAAGTTGATGCTCGCCGTGGGCCCGCGGCCGGCGCGCTGGAAGATGTCGCTCGACCCGGACAGGCGCGAGGCGAGCTCGCCCATGATGCCGCCGTCGCCCTTCCAGTAGGAGCGCACCGCGTCGCGGTACTTGTCGTTCCACTCGGCCCACCCGGGCGGAAAATTCCCCAGCTGATAGCCGCCTTCGGCGACGTCCCAGGGCTCGGCGATCAGCTTGACCTGCGAGAGCACCGGGTCCTGGCGCACCGCCGAAAGGAAAGCGCCGTTGCGGTCGAAGTGGTTGGCGCTGTTGCGCGCGAGGGTGGTGGCGAGATCGAAGCGAAAGCCGTCGACGTGCATCTCCTGCACCCAGTAGCGCAGGCTGTCCATGATGAGCGCGAGCACCACGCGGTGGGCGGCGTTGAAGCTGTTGCCCGTGCCGGTGAAATTGAGGTAGCGCCGCGGATGCGCGGGATCGAGGCGGTAGTAGATGAGGTTGTCGATGCCGCGGAAGCTGAGCGTCGGCCCGGTATGGTCGCCCTCCGCGGTGTGGTTGTAGACCACGTCGAGGATCACCTCGATGCCGGCCGCGTGGAGCGTCTTCACCATGGTCTTGAACTCGCCCAGGGTGCCGCTTGCGCAGTAGCGGCCCTCGGGCGCGAAAAAGCCGATGCTGTTGTAGCCCCAGTAGTTGCGCAGGCCGTGCTGCACCAGGCGTCGCTCGTCGACGAACGCGTGCACCGGCAGCAGCTGCACCGCGGTCACGCCCAGACGCTGAAGGTGCTCGAGGACGGGAGCGGTCGCGAGCGCGGCGTAGGTGCCGCGCAGCTGCTCCGGGACGCCGGGATGCAGCCGCGTAAAGCCCTTCACGTGCAGCTCGTAGAGCACCGTGTCCTGCCAGGGCGTGCGCGGCGGCCGGTCGTCGCCCCAGCTGAACGCGGTGTCCACCACCTGGCAGCGGCCCAAGCCCGCGCCGACCTTGCCCTTGATGAGCCGCGCGTACGGATCGAGCAGCACCTTGCCCGGGTCGAACCGGTGCCCGTGTTCCGGCTTGTCGGGACCGTACACCCGGTAGCCGTACAGCAGGCCGGGCCGGGCATCGGGCAGATAGCAATGCCAGACGAAGTCGGTGCGATCGCGCAGCGCCACGCGCTCGAGCTCGCGCCGCCCCTTGGGATCGAACAGGCACAGCTCCACGCGCTCGGCGTGCTTCGAGAACAGCGCGAAATTCACGCCGGCCCCGTCCCAGGTGGCGCCGAGCGGATACGGCCGTCCGCGCCAGACGGTGCTCGGGGCAACAACGGTTCGTGCGGGCGCCTCCACTCGCCCGCAGATTACGCGGAAATGGTGCCCGCGGGCGGCGCGAGGCGGCAGCTCGAGGCGCGCCAGCGGCCATCGGGCTGGCGCTCCAGCGAGAAGAAGGCGTGCCAGCGCGCGCCGGCGCCGTCCACGATGCGCACCTGCTGCACCACCCCGCCGCCGATCACGACGAGGCCCGCGAAGGTGATGCGGGCGGGCCGGATGAGCGAATTGCATTCCGAAGGCGCGAGGCCTGCGCGCGGCTCGCCCAGCCCCTGCACCTGGCGCGCGACGACGCCGCGAATCTCCTCGAGATCCTCGGCGCTCGGCCAGGCGCCCGCGGGCGCGGCGGCGAGCGGCGCGATCAGCAGCGCCGCCGCCGCGAGCGGCGCGGCCTTCACGCGTTGCGCTCGGCGCGCAGCGCGGCCTCCAGCCGCCGCCGCTCGGCCATGACGCGCTGCGCATACTGCGCCGACCCGTCCCAGAAGGCGCCGTTGTAGAACTGCAGCCCGGCCTCGAGGCTGCCCGTGCGGTGCACGTACTCCTGCAGGATCCGCGCGCCGACGAAGATGTTGCTCTCCGGGTCGAGCACCGCCTGCTCGCCGCCGTGCCGGTCGAGCTTGGCGCGATGGTATTTGGGGATGATCTGCATCAGCCCCTTCGCCCCCATGCTGCTCTGGGCGATGGGGTTGAAGCGCGACTCCACCGCGATCACCGCCAGCACCAGCAGGGGGTCGAGGCCGACCTCGTCGGCCGCGCGGTGCGCCGCCTCCACGATCTGCTCGGTTGCTTCCGTGGCGATGGTGAAGCGACGTGACAGGTACCCCACGAGCGCCTGATGCTCCGCAGCGAAGGCGAGGGGCGCCGCGGCCGGGTCGTCCTCCATCGCCGTGCAGCCGGCGGGCGCGGCATCCGGCGCGAGCGCCTCCCCCGAGCCCGCGATGAGTGCGGCGCCGACGGCGGCCATCGCCAAAGTCGCGACATTGCTCTGCATGATCACCTCCCGTTGGAAATGCGCCCGGCGCTGCGGGGCGGCGCCATGGTAGGGCGGCCGCGCAGCCGCGCTCTATCGCCGCGGATTGAATTTCCTGTCATGGGCCGACTACAGCCGGTCGGCACCGGCCTACCCCGCGAATCAAGTCCAGCCGATAGTCGTTGTTCGCGCTACTTCATATCATCGGGCGCACTCCAACAAGATCCCTTCGACACCGACACCAAGAAAGCGACCGAGCCCTCATGAAGACCGTTGCCCTAGTCCTCGCCGGCGGCGAAGGAACGCGGCTCTACCCGCTGACCGCCGAGCAAGCGAAGCCGGCGCTGCCGTTCGCCCACGGCTACCGCATCGTGGACTTCGTGCTGAGCAACCTGGTCAACTCCCGCGTCCAGACCATTTACGTGTTCGCGCAGTACAAGCCGGAGTCGCTGATCCGGCACATCGAGGCGGCCTGGGCGCCGTGGTTCGTGGGCACCGAGGGCACCATCAAGGTGCTGCTGCCGCGCTCCAACCGCACGCCGTTCCAGGGGACGGCCGACGCGGTGTATCAGTACCTCGACCTGCTGCAGGCGCACGCGCCCGACGTCGTCGCGGTGTTCGCCGCCGACCACATCTACCGCATGGACGTGCGCCAGATGGTCGACTTCCACTGCCGCCGCGCCGCGGACGTCACCGTCGCCGCGGTCGCCGTCCCGATCGGGCGCGCTTCGGCCTTCGGAGTCCTCACCACCGACGCCGAGGCGCGAGTCGTCGAGTTCCTGGAGAAGCCGCGCCAGGCGCCGTCGATCCCGCACGATCCCGACCGGGCGTATGCCTCGATGGGCAACTACCTCTTCCGGCCCGCGGTGCTCGAGGAGGCACTGGCCGAGGCGGCCCGTCGCGGCGAAACCGACTTCGGGCGCGATGTCCTGCCGCGGCTGTGCCGAAGCGCGCGCATGTACGCCTACGATTTCTCCGAGAACCGGGTCCCCGGGGTGCAGGACTTCGAGGAGCCGGCCTACTGGCGCGACGTGGGCACGCTCTCGGCGCTTGCCGCCGCGCAGCAGGATGCCATGGGGCACCGCCCGCGCTTCAACCTGTGGAACCGGCGCTGGCCCATCCGGGGCGAGCACGACGCGGCCCTGCTCGCGCGCATCCGCGGCTGGACTTCGGAGCCGGTGGCTGCGGCTATTCCGGCGCCCGCCCGGCGACCCGGCGGTAGAGAGCTGCGTAGCGACGGGCGGCCGCACGCCAGCTGAAGTCGCGCGCCATTCCCGCGCGCTGCAGCGCGCGCCAACGTCCGGGGTCGCGGTAGGCGGCGAGCACCCGCCGCGCGGCCTCCAGCAGCGCCGCGGGCTCGGCGTCGTCGAACGCGAACCCGGTTTCCCCGTCGATCACCGTATCGCGCAGGCCGCCGGTGGCCCGCACCACCGGCGGCGTGCCGTAGCGCTGGCTGTACATCTGGTTGAGACCGCAGGGCTCGAAGCGCGAGGGCATGAGGAACGCGTCGGCGCCCGCCTCGATCGAATGCGCGAGCGGCTCATCGAAGCCCACGCGCACCGCCACGCGGCCCGGGTGGCGTGCGGCGAGCGCGGCGAGCGCTGCCTCGATGCTGCGCTCGCCCTCCCCCAGAACCGCGAGCTGAGCCGGCAGCGCGCAAAGCGCGTCGCCGGCGGCAGCGAGCAGGTCGAGGCCCTTCTGGGCGGTAAAGCGCGCCACCACGCCGAAGAGCAGCATCGCCGGTTCCTCGGCCAGGCCGAGCCGGCGCTGCAGCGCCGCCTTGTTC
>DATLGR010000233.1:0-10604 GCA_035540415.1 Burkholderiales bacterium
GCTCATGATCCTCGACGACGAGCTGCGCGAGCTCATCGCCGCGCGCGCCCCCGCGCGGGCGCTTAAGGACGCGGCGCAGCGCACCGGCACCCGCTTCCTGCGGGCAGCAGCCTTCGACGCCGTGCGCCGCGGCGAGACCACGCTCCAGGAGATCAACCGTGTTACGTCTGTTTCCTGAGCGCTTGCACGTGACGCTCGCGCCCACGGCACCCGGGCAGCCCTGGCCGGCGGCCCTGGCGGCGCTGCACCCGCTGGCTTGGCCGCGCGGCGCGCGCCTGACCGTGGTGCTCTCCAACGCCTACGTGCGCTACGCTCTCGTGCCGTGGAGCGCCAGCCTCTCCGGGACGGACGAGGAAGAGGCGTACGTGCGCCACCATTTCGCCAAGGTCCATGGCGATCGCGCCCGCGCCTGGGCGCTGCGCTGGGACGACGGGGGCGAGCCGCGCCTCGCCTGCGCCATTGACGCGGGGTTGCTCGAAGACCTGCAGGCAGCCTGCGCGCAAGGCGGAGCGAAGCTGCTCTCGGTACAGCCGGCGCTGATGGCCGCGGTGAACCGCTGGCGCCGCGCGGTTCCCCGCCGCGGCGCATGGCTCGTCCTCGCCGAGCCGGAGCGAAGCTGCGTCGCGCTCTCGGTCGGCGGCGAGTGGCGCGCGGTGCAGACCGGACGAGGATCCTGGCGCGCGCTGCTCGAGCGGGAGCGCGTTCGCCAGGCCGCGGACGCTCCCCGCCTGGCGCTGATCGCCGGCGCGAAGGCGGAGCCCGACGGCTCGGGCTGGCAGTTTCGCGCGCTCGCCGCATGAAGCGCATTGCGCTCGACTATCTCGCCCCGCGGCGCCGCACGCGCTGGCCGGGGCTCGCGCTCCTGGGTGCTTCGCTCGCCGTTGCCGCCGCCCTCGGCCTGCGCTATGACGCCGTCCTGGCCGAGCTTGCCCGCCTCCAGGCGCATGGCGAGGCGCAGCGCGGCCTCCTCGACGAAGCACGCCGCGCGACGGCGCCGCTGGCGCGCGACCGGCTCGAGGAGGACGCGAAGGCCGCGGAGGCGGTCATGCGCCGGCTCACGCTGCCCTGGAGCGCCCTTGTGCGCGCGGTGGAGCAGACCGCAACGCGGGACGTAGCACTGCTGCAGCTCGTACCCGATGCCGAGGGGCGCACCGTGCGCATTGCGGCCGAGGCGCGCCACCGCGACGCGATGTTCGAATACCTGCGGCGCCTCGGCGCCGCGCGCGAACTGGCCGAAGTCCATCTGGTCAGCCACGAGGTGCGGCGCGGCGATGCGCAGCACCCGGTCCAGTTCGCCGTCCAGGCCGCCCTGCGGAGCGCGCCGTGACCCTCGCGCGGCGCCTCGATCGACTGGGTCCCGCGGGGGTCGCCGCCGTGGGCATCCTCGCCGCCTGCGCGGCGTTCTATGTGAGCGCGCTTTCGCCCGCTCTGCAGCAAGCGAGCGAGCAGCGGGTCGCGCTTGATCGGCTGCGTTATAGCGCCCCCACCTCCCCGGTCGCCGCGACGGAAAGCGGAGAGGACCTCGCACGCTTCTACGCGCTCTTTCCGCCGGCGGCCGCGCTGACCGGCCAGGTCGAAGCGCTCCACCGCCTTGCGCGCCGCGCCGGCCTGGAAGCCGCGCAGGGCGAGTATCGCCTCGAGCGCCCCTCCCGCGGGCTCTGGGCCTATCGCATCGCGCTGCCGCTGCGCGGCACTTATCCGCAGATGCGCGCCTTCGTCGATGCGCTGCTCGCCGAGCTGCCGACCGCCTCCATCGACGCTCTGCGCCTCGAGCGCGGGCGGGCGGCCGACGTCGAGCTCACCGGCGAGCTGCGCCTCACTCTCCATGTACGCCCTACCGGAGCCGTGCCATGACCCGTCCCCGCGCCGCCGCCCTCGTCATGGTCGCCGCGCTTCTTGCTGCCTGCAGCACCACTGGCGTGCTCGAGACGGCGCGCCGCCATGCCGCCGAAGGCCGCGGCGAGGACGCGCTCGCGCTGCTCGCCGCGGCTTCGCGGGATCACCCGCGCGACACCGCACTTCGCTCCGAATACTTCCGGCTGCGCGAAGTGCTGCTGGCGCAGTGGCTCACGCACGCCGAGGCGCTGCGCTCGGCGGGCCAGGCGGAGCCCGCCGAGGGGCTCTACCGCCGGGTGCTCGCCCAGGACCCCGGCCACGCCCGTGCCAGCGCCGGGCTTGCCCAGCTCGACGCCGAGAGGCGCCATCGCGCGACGCTCGCCGAGGCGGAGGCGCTGGCGCGCGTTGGACGCTATCTCGAGGCGCAGGAACGGCTGCAGCCGGTGCTGGCGGCAAGCCCGCCGCTGCGCGAGGCGCGACGGCTGCAGCGCACGCTGGAGGCAAGGCTCGCGCCGCCGGTGAGCGTGGCACCGCCCCTCAGGGCCGCCACGTCGAAGCCGGTGTCGATCGAGCTGCGCGAGGTCACGCTCAGGAACGTGTTCGAAGTCCTCTCGCGCGCCACCGGGATCGGCTTCCTCTTCGATCGGGACGTGCGCACGGAGAGCCGCACCAGCATCGCGCTGCGCGAGGCCGCGGCCGAGGAAGCGCTGCGCCTCGCGCTGCTCGCCAATCAGCTCGAGCACAAGGTGATCAACGAGACCACCGTGTTCGTCTACCCGAACACGCCACAGAAGCAGCGCGAATACCAGGAGCTCGTCGTGAAGGGCTTCTATCTTGCGAACGCCGACGTCAAGCAGGCGGCGGCGATGATCCGAACCATGGTGAGAACGCGCGACGTGTTCGTCGACGAGCGCATCGGCCTGCTCGTGATCAAGGACACGCCAGGTGCCGTGCGCCTCGCCGAGCGGCTGATCGCGGCGCAGGACCTGGCCGAGCCCGAGGTGATGCTGGAGGTCGAGGTGCTCGAGATCGCGCGCAGCCGGCTGCAGGAGCTCGGGGTGCGCTTCCCGAGCTCGCTCGCGGTGAGCCTCGTCGGCGCCGCCGGCACGCCGGGCGTGGTGACCCTGCCCGAGTGGCTCAATCGCAGCTCGGACATCGTGCGCCTCAGCTTCTCCGACCCGCTGTTCCTCCTCAGCCTGCGCCAGCAGGACGGCACGAGCAGCGTGCTCGCCAACCCGCGCATCCGCGTGAAGAATCGCGACCGCGCCCGCATTCACATCGGCGACCGCGTCCCGGTCATCACCACCACGGCGGCGGCGACCGGCGGCTTCGTGTCCGAGTCGGTGAGCTACCTCGACGTCGGCCTCAAGCTCGAGGTGGAGCCGCTCATCTTCCTGGACGACGAGGTCGGCATCAAGGTGGGCCTCGAAGTGAGCAACATCGTGCGCGAGGTGCGCGGGCTCGCCGCCTCCGGCACGCTCGCCTACCAGATCGGCACGCGCAATGCCTCGACCAACCTGCGCCTGCGCGACGGCGAAACGCAGGTGCTCGCCGGGCTCATCAGCGACGACGAGCGCCGTCTTGCCGACCGCGTCCCCGGCCTGGGCGAGCTGCCGGTCGCCGGGCGCCTCTTCTCCCATACGCGCGACAGCGCGGCGCGCACCGAGATCGTGCTCCTCATCACCCCGCGCCTGCTGCGCACGCTCGAGCGCCCGGAGGCCGGCGCGCTCGAGTTCGCCGCCGGCACGGAGGGCACCGCCGGCGCGCTGAGACCCCCGTCCCCGACGGAGGCGCCGCTGAGCGTGCCGCTTGCGCCGCCGGCACCGCCAGCCGGTGCCCCGCCGGCACCGCCAGCCGGTGCCCCGCCGGCGCCGCTCATCGTCCCCTTCGGCGGCGTCAAGTGAAGGGCTTTACCCTGATCGAGCTGGTGGTGACGGTGGCGATCGTCGCCGTGCTTGCCAGCGTCGCCCTGCCGCTCAACGAGCTCGTCGCCCAGCGGGCCAAGGAGCAGGACCTGCGCCGCGCGCTGCGCGAGCTGCGCGAGGCCATCGATGCGTACAAGCAGGCCTCGGATGAAGGCCGCATCGAGCGGCGTGTCGGCGAATCGGGTTATCCGCGGCGGCTGGAGGACCTTGCCGCGGGCGTCGAGGATCAGAAGAGCCCGCGGCGCGAGCGCATCTACTTCCTGCGCCGCGTGCCGCGCGACCCCTTCGCACCCGACCCCGACGCTGCGCCGGCCGCCACCTGGGGCAAACGCAGCTACGCGAGCCCGCCCGACGAGCCGCGCGAGGGCGACGACGTGTACGACGTGTTCTCGCACTCCTCCGCCGTCGGGATCAACGGCCGACCCTATCGCGAATGGTGAATCCCCTCCCCCGTCCCGCGGTGCAGGCGCGAGCGGGCACGCTCCCTGGCGCATACGGATTCACCCTGATCGAGCTGCTGGTCGTGCTGGCCATCGTCGGCACCCTGCTCACCCTCGCGCTGCCGCGGTACTCCGGCAGCATCGATCGCTCGAAGGAAGCGGTCCTGAAGGAGAACCTCTACCAGATGCGCGAGGCGATCTCGCGCTACCACGCCGACAAGGGTCGCTATCCGGCCAGCCTCGAGACGCTCGCGGCGGAGCGCTATCTGCGACGCATCCCGCTCGACCCGGTCACCGACAGCGCCGCCACCTGGATCGCGGTCGCGCCGCCCGAGGCGCGCTCGGGCGGCGTGTTCGACGTGCGCAGCGGGGCTCCCGGCAAGGCGCTCAACGGCTCGGAGTACCGGCAGTGGTGACAAACCGAGGATTCACCTACCTCACGGCGCTCTTCATGGTCGCCATCCTCGCCGGCGGCCTGGCCCTGGCAGGGGAGATGTGGCGCACCCAGGCGCAGCGCGACAGGGAGGCAGAGCTCCTTTTCGTCGGCAACCAGTACCGCATGGCGATTGCGCGCTACTACCTCTCGGGCCCGCAGCGCCAGTACCCGCGCATGCTGGAAGAGCTTCTCAAGGACCCGCGCCGGCCGGGCACCGAACGCTACCTGCGCAAGCTCTATCCCGACCCGGTGACCGGCCAGGACTGGGGCCTCGTCAAGGCGCCCGACGGCACCATCTGGGGCGTGCACAGCCTCTCCGAGGCGAAGCCGCTCAAGAGCTCGGGCTTCAAGCCTCGCGATGCCGCGTTCGAAGGCGCGCAGCGCTATGCCGACTGGAAGTTCGTGCACACCGTCCCGGCGCCTGCCGCGCCTCCACGATGAAGGCCACGCCTAGCGGACCACGGCGGTGCGGAACGTAGCGGGCTGCTGGTACGCGATGGTGCGGCCGCCGGCGCTCTGCAGAAGCACCGAGGACAGCTTGAGCTCGGTGATGCCGTAGCCAACCGGCTTGAAGCTCACCACGACGAGCTCGGCGTCAGTCGCGTCGACGCCTTTGCCGGAGGCGCCGATGAAAATAGAGCCCCCGGGATTCACCCGGTAGCTGAAGGAGCCGTCGGAGAAGTAGCGGCCCGCCTTGACGTGCACCGGCTCCAGCACGGCGGCGTCGTACTGCAGCTGTAATGGCACGGCGCGCAGCGGCTCGATGGAGCTGAGCTTCAAAGCGACCTCGAAGGTGCTGCCGGCATGCACCTGGGCCGGGCCGTCCCAGCGCAGCTGCGCGGCTTGCGCCACCGGGCCGGTCGCCGCCGCGGGACCATCGGTCGATCCGACGGGAAGCTCGTCCCGCGTGCCGAGCGGCTCGTAGAGCAGCGTGACGCGGTCCGGGCGGATCGCTTCGACGCGGTAGCCGCCCTCCAGCCGCTCGCCCTGACGCACGACATGCACGCTGTCGCCGCGCGCGAGGACGATGTAGGCCGCATCGTCGTGCATCACCTCGCCGGCCACGCGGTAGGGCACGGCGGGCGCGATGCGCTGGGGAGCCACGGGCGCCACAGCGACGATCGGCGGGGCGGCCGCCGGCGGCGTGGGCGGAAGGACCGGCTTGGCGGGCGGGGCCCAGTCACGCGCGGCGAAAGGCTCGCCTTGCGCCGGGCCGAGCGCCTCGCGGGCGGGAAGCGCCTGCAGCCGCGGCTCGGGCGCCGTGGGTCCCGAGGCCGGCTTGGCCGGGCTGGCAGCGCCTGCGAGTGCGGAGGTCGCGTCGCGATCGGGCCGGTACAGAACGACGGCCGCCCCGGCGCAAACCAGCGCCGCCCAGCCGAGCGCCCTCCTGCTGAATCTCACCCGCTCCCCGTTTTCGATCTGCCGGCTCATTATGCGCCGGCCCGGGCGAGTTTTGTCCTGGCGGCTACGCGGCGCCGTTGATGCGGCCCATCACCTCGGATTCGGCCTCGATCCAGTCCTCGAGCTCGCGGCCGGGGGCGAAGCCGCGCTGCTTGGCGCGGAAGTAGGCGGCCTCGGCGATGAGACGGCGGGTCTCGTCGGGCGACATTTCCGCGCGCACGTTGCTCGTGGCGACGGGCGCGGCGCGCTGGTCGCTGGTGCGCTTGCGCGGGGCGGCGGCCGGGGTGTCGGTGCGCGCCGCCCGGGTGTCGGGCTTCGGCGTCGCCGGCTTGCGGGAAGTAGTGGTCTTGCGGCGCTCTTTTGGCTCTGCCATGGGAACTCCTGCGTGTTGCTTTCGATGTTGCGCGTTTCCTGCCGCGGAGGCTAGCAAAGATGCGCCCGCGGTTCTAGCGCGTCAGCGTACCAAAGTGTCGATCACCACATTGACGCTGCTCGCGTCGTTCGGCACCGGCGCGCTCGCGCCCTGCAGGTCGCCCGCTTGCGCCGTGGCGGCGCCGCTCCTGGAGACGCGCGCGGCGACGATGACGCGCGGAAAGCCCGAGAGCCGGTGCGCGGGCGTCATCGCCATGGAGTCGTCGAGCGCGAAGCTGAGCGGCAGGTCGCGGACCCGGGCGCGCGTGACCGCGAGCGGCATCGGCGGGCCTTCCGCGGCGCGCGCGAACACGAAGACGGTGTCGTCGGGCGCCGCCTTCGCCTTCAGCTCCGGCGCGAGCGTGATCGTCCCGCGCAGCGCGCCCGCGGCGGGCTTGTGCTGCTTTCTCGCCTCGGCGACGTTCTCGCGGATGGCGCGCGCCTCCTCGGAACCGACGGGCACGTGCGGCAGCATGCGCTCCCAGTAGCCGGCGGCGGCGGCGAAGTCGCTGCGCTCGAAGGCGGCGGTGCCGGCGAGCGCCAGCGCCTTGAGGTTGTTCGGGTCGATCTCCAGCGCGCGCAGCACCAGCTTCTCGGGCTCGCCTTCCAGGCGCTGCCCGCGCGTCATGGCCAGCACGTCGGCGAAATCGACGAGGAGCTGGGCATCGTTGGGCGCGCGCAGCGCGGCCTGGCCGAGCGCGTGCGCCGCCTCCGGAAAGCGGCCCATCACGCTGTAGGCGCGACCCAGAAGCTTCCAGCCCTCGGGATCGTCGGGGCGCTCGCGCAGCTTCTCCGCGAGCCGCTCCACCACGGCTTGCACCTGCTCGGCGCTCATGCCGGGCACCTCCGCCCGGCGCATCGCGCCGGGATCGCCGACGGCAAGGTAGAGCACGAGGCCGAGCAGCGGCACCGCCAGGCCGACCGCGAGCGCGCTGCGCCGCCCGGGCGTCGCCGGGCGCTCGGCCTCGGGCGCGCCCACGTCGTCGAGCATTCGCGCCTCGAGCTCCGCGCGCGCCTTGTCGTAGTCCTCGCGCGCCAGCGTGCCGGCGGCAAGGTCCGCCTCCAGCTCGCGCAGCTGGTCGCGGTACACCGACAGGTTCACGGCGGCGCGCGAGAGCGTCGCGTCGCGCCCGGCCCGCGCGAGCGGCCGCAGCAGCAGGGCGAGCACCAGGGCGGCAAGCGCGGCGCCGACGAGCCAGAACAGCGTCATTCCAGGAGCCTCGCCGCACGCGCCCGCTCCTCGGGCGAGAGCTGCGGCTCGGGCGGGCGGCGGCGCAGCCGCGCGAGGAGGATCGCGGCGCCGGTCAGCAGCAGCAGGAACGGTCCCGCCCAGAGCAGCACGGTGCTCACCTTGAGCGGCGGCCGGTAAAGGACGAAATCGCCGTAGCGCTCGACCATGAACGCCCGCACGTCGCGCTCGCTCTTGCCGGCGGCGAGCTGCTCCCGGATCTGGTTGCGAAGGTCCACCGCCAGCGGCGCATTCGAGTCGGCGATAGTCTGGTTCTGGCAGACGAGGCAGCGCAGCTCGTGCGCGAGGCTCGAGACGCGCCGCTCGAACGCCTCGTCCGCCGGCGCGGCGAGCGCCCAGCCGAGCAGCGCCACGAAGAGCAGCCTAGCCACGCGCGCCGAGCTCCTTCAGCAGGGGCCGGATCTTCTCGTTGGCGTCCTCGGGCGTCAGCGGCCCGATGTGCTTGAGGCGGATGACGCCTTTCTGGTCGATCACGTACGTCTCGGGCACGCCGTATACGCCGTAGTCGATGGCGATGCGCCCGGCGGCGTCCTGGACGGAGATCCGGTACGGGTCGCCGTGGCGGGCGAGCCAGGGCAGCGCGTCCTCGCGGGCATCCTTGTAGTTGAGGCCCACCACCGGCGCGGAGCGCGCGAGGTCCGTGACCACCGGGTGCTCGACGAGGCACGGCGGGCACCAGGAGGCCCACACGTTGAGGATCCACACCTGGCCGAGCATGTCCTTCTGCGTGAAGGTCTTGTCGGGCTGATGCAGCAGCGGCAGCTCGAAGGGCGGCGCGGGCTTGCCGATGAGCGGCGAGGGCACCTGGCGGGGGTTCAACGTGAGCCCCACGGCGAGCAGCGCCACCAGCGCCACGAACAGACCGACGATCCAGAGTCTCATGCGACCGCGGGCTCCGGGGCTGCCTCCTCGCGGCGGGCGGCGCCCACGCGGTAGCGCCGGTCGGTGACGGCGAGCACGCCGCCGAAGGCCATGAGCAGGCAGCCGGCCCAGATCCAGTCGATGAACGGCTTGTGCTGCACCTTGATCAGCCAGGCGCCGTCGTCCAGCGGATCGCCGAGCGACACGTACAGGTCTCGGGTCAGGCGCGGGTGGATGGCCGCCTCGGTCATCACCTGGTCCTGCACGGGGTAGTGGCGCCGCTCCGGACGCATGACGGTCACCGGCCGGCCCTCGCGGGTCACTTCGATCCGCGCCTGCGAGGCGGTGTAGTTCGGCCCCTGTACCGGCGACAGGCCGGCGAAGCGGAAGCTGTAGCCGGCGAGCTCGACCGATTCGCCCACGCGCAGGTTCACGTCGCGGTCGCTCTCGTAGCCTTTCACCAGCGTCACGCCCACGACGAACACCGCCACGCCCAGGTGCGCGAGCACCATGCCCCAGTAGGCGCGCGAGTTGCGCGGGCGCTTCTTCAGGCTCATGACGGCGGTGATCGCGATCCACGCGGCGAGCGCAAGCCCGAGGCCCACGAGCGCGCTCCAGCGCCCGAACGCAAACGGTACGAGCAGGCCCACCGCGACGCTCACGCCGAGCGCCCAGCGCAGCAGCACCGCCAGCTCGGGGAGGCTCGCGCGCTTCCAGCGCGCAAGCGGGCCCACGCCCATGAGGAACAGCGCCGGCGCGATGATCGGCAGGAACACCGCCTCGAAGTACTGCGGGCCGACCGAGATCTTGCCCGCGCCGAGCGCGTCGATGAGCAGCGGATAGAGCGTGCCCAGCATTACCGAGCCGGTCGCGGCGGCGAGCACCACGTTGTTGGCGAGCAGCGCCGACTCGCGCGACACGGGGTCGAAGGCCCCGCCCAGGCCGATGCGGGCGGTGCGCCAGGCGTACAGCGCGAGCGCGCCGCCGATCATCACGACGAACAGCGCGAGGATGAAGACCCCGCGCTGGGGGTCGACCGCGAAGGCATGCACCGAGGTGAGCACGCCGGAGCGCACGAGGAAGGTGCCGAGCAGCGACAGCCCGAAGGTGACGATCCCGAGCAGCACCGTCCAGCTGCGGAAGGCGCCGCGCTTCTCGGTGACGGCGAGCGAGTGGATGAGCGCGGTGCCGAGCAGCCAGGGCATGAAGGAGGCGTTCTCGACCGGGTCCCAGAACCACCAGCCGCCCCAGCCGAGCTCGTAGTAGGCCCAGGCGCTGCCGAGCGCGATGCCCAGGGTGAGGAACGCCCAGGCGACGGTGGTCCAGGGGCGCGACCAGCGCGCCCACGCGGCGTCCAGGCGCCCGGCCAGCAGCGCCGCCACGGCAAAGGCGTACGCGACCGAGAAGCCCACGTAGCCCATGTACAGCATCGGCGGGTGCAGCACCATGCCGGGGTCCTGCAGCAGCGGGTTCAGGTCGCGGCCGTCGGCGGGCACCGGGAAGAGCCGATCGAACGGATTGGAGGTGAACAGCATGAAGGCGAGGAAGCCCACGCTCACCAGGCCCAGCACCCCGAGCACGCGCGCCACCATGGCCTGCGGCAGGCGGGCGCTGAAGAGGCTCACGGCCACGCTCCAGAACGCGAGCATCAGGCTCCAGAGGAGCAGCGAGCCCTCGTGGCTGCCCCAGGCGGCGGCGACGCGGTAGTGCAGCGGCAGGGCGCTGTTGGAGTTCATCGCCACGTTGAGCACCGAAAAGTCGTGCGTGACGAAGGCGTGGACGAGGCAGCCGAACGCGAGCGCCACGAGCAGCGCCTGCGCCTGCGCGGCCGGCCGCGCGAGCGCCATCCAGGCGGCATTGCCGCGCGCCGCGCCGGCAATTGGCAGCACGCCCTGCACGGCGGCCACCGCCAGGGCGAGCGCAAGCGCGAGCTGCCCGAGCTCCGGGATCACTGCAGCGTCCTCGCCGCCTTGGCCGCGGCCTCGTGCGCCCGCTTGACCGCCTCGGCGGCCTCCGGGGGCATGTAGTTCTCGTCGTGCTTGGCG
>DATLGR010000234.1:0-5531 GCA_035540415.1 Burkholderiales bacterium
ACCTGTCCGACGAGCTGCTTGTCGATGCCGGAGATGACGATCTCGGTCTGGGTCGGCGTGGCCACCTTCACGCCCTTGGGCATCGCATGCACGACCGGATGCGAGAATCCGAGCGACAGGTTGAGCTTGTCGCCCTGCGCCTGCGCGCGGTAGCCGACGCCCACGAGCGAGAGCTTGCGCTCGAAGCCCTTGGTCACGCCCGTGACCATGTTGGCGACGAGGGCTCGCATGGTGCCCGACATGGCATTCGCATGGCGCGAGTTGCCGACGGCCCTGCACACGAGCTGCTCGCCTTCATTCTTCACCTCCACGTTCGGGTCGGCGGGCCGCGCGATGGTGCCGAGCGGGCCCTTCACGGAGATGGTGGACCCGGCGAGGGTCACCTCGACGCCCTTCGGCACGGGAATGGGATATTTGGCGATCCGGGACATGGCGAGCCTCAGGCCACGATGCAGAGCACTTCGCCGCCGACGCCCTCGGCGCGGGCCTTGCGGTCGGTCATCAGGCCGCGCGAGGTGGACAGGATCGCCACGCCCAGCCCGTTCATGACGCGCGGGATGTCGTCGCGCCCCTTGTAGACGCGCAGCCCCGGCTTCGACACCCGCTCCAGGCGCTCGATCACCGGGCGCCCGGCGTAGTACTTGAGCGCGATCGCGAGCTCCTTGCGCACGCCGTTCTCGCGCAGGGCGAAGTCGTCGATGTAGCCCTCGTCCTTCAGGACGCGGGCGATGGAGGCCTTCAGCCTCGAGGCCGGCATCACCACCTCCGCGTGCCCCACCATCTGGGCGTTGCGGATGCGGGTCAGCATGTCGGCGATCGGGTCGCTCATGCTCATCGAACTCTCCTTACCAGCTCGCCTTGATCACGCCCGGCACCTCGCCGCGCAGCGCGAGCTCGCGCAGCTTGTTGCGGCCCAGGCCGAACTTGCGGTAGACGCCGCGCGGGCGGCCGGTCATGGCGCAGCGGTTGCGCAGGCGCACGGGCGAGGCGTCCCGCGGCAGCTTCTGCAGCTGACGCCGCGCCTCCTCGCGCGCCTCGTCGGACGCGCGCGAGTCCTGGATGATGTCCATGAGCGCGGCGCGGCGGGCCTTGAACTTCTCCACCGTCTGGCGGCGCTTCTGGTCGCGTAGCTTGAGTGCGAGCTTGGCCATTGCAAATCCTCAGTGCTTGAACGGGAAGCGGAACGCCGCGAGCAGCGCGCGCGCCTCGTCGTCGGTTTTCGCCGTCGTGGTGATGGCGATGTTCATCCCCCGCAGGGTGTCGATCTTGTCGTAGTCGATCTCGGGGAAGATGATCTGCTCCTTGAAGCCCAGGCTGTAGTTGCCGCGGCCGTCGAAGGCGCGGTTGGACACGCCGCGAAAGTCGCGGATGCGCGGCATGGCGACGTTCACCAGGCGGTCGAAAAACTCGTACATGCGGGCGCCGCGCAGCGTGACCATGCAGCCCACCGGGAAGCCCGCGCGCACCTTGAAGTTGGCGATCGACTTGCGCGCCTTGGTGACCACGGGCTTCTGGCCCGCGATCTTCGCCATGTCGGCGACCGCGTTGTCGAGCACCTTCTTGTCGGCGGTCGATTCGCCCACGCCCATGTTGACCGTGATCTTGGCAAGCCGCGGCACCTGCATGACGGTCTTGTAGCCGAACTTCTGCATGAGCTCGGGCACCACCTTTTCGCGGTAGTACATCGCGAGGCGCGCCGGCGGCGCGGGCAGCTCCGGGCCCCGGCTCGCCGCGGCGGGCGCCTCCCTGCGGGGCTGGCCGTCCTTCTTCGAAGGCGGCTGCTTCGGCGCGGCCTGCTTCGGCGCGCCCGCCGGCTTGTCCTGCTTGGGTTTCGCTTCCTTGTCCTTGGCCATGCCTTAAGCGTCCACTTGCTCGCCGTTGTCCTTGAACACCCGCACCTTGCGGCCGTCGTCCAGGCGCTTCAGCCCCACGCGGTCGGCCTTCTTCGAGGCCGGGTTGTACAGCGCGACGTTGGAGATGTGGATCGGCAGGTCCTTGTCGACGATGCCGCCCTGCTGGCCCTTCATGGGATTGGGGCGCTGGTGCTTCTTCACCCGGTTCACGCCCTCGACCACCACGCGCTCGGCGTCCACGCGCCGCAGCACCGTGCCGCGCTTGCCCTTGTCGCGCCCGGCCAGCACCACCACCTCGTCGCCTTTGCGGATTTTTTGCATCACAGCACCTCGGGCGCGAGCGAAACGATCTTCATGAACCGCTCCGTCCGCAGCTCGCGCGTCACGGGGCCGAAGATGCGGGTGCCGATCGGCTCGAGCTTCGGATTGAGCAGCACCGCCGCGTTGCGATCGAAGCGGATCAGCGAGCCGTCGGAGCGCCGCACGCCCTTGGCCGTGCGCACCACCACCGCGTGGTACACCTCGCCCTTCTTCACGCGGCCGCGCGGCGCGGCGTCCTTGACGCTCACCTTGATCACGTCGCCGATCGAGGCGTAGCGGCGCTTGGAGCCGCCGAGCACCTTGATGCACATGACGGCGCGCGCGCCCGTGTTGTCGGCGACGTCCAGTACGGACTGCATCTGAATCATTGCTGGTTTTCTCCAAATCCAACTTGCGCCGCGGCTGCAGCGGGCAGTCTTGGACCCCGTCCGGGGCCGGTGATTCTATACGGCCTTCGATTTCTCCACAAGGCGCGTCACGCGCCAGGACTTGGTGCGCGACAGCGGCCGGCACTCGGCGATCTCGACCAGGTCGCCTTCCTTGTAGTCCTCGGTCTCGGCGTGCGCGTGGTACTTCTTCGAGCGGGTGATGATCTTGCCCATCAGCGGATCCTTCACCCGGCGCTCGACGCGCACCGTGACCGTCTTCTGCATCTTGTCGCTGACCACGCGACCCACGAGCTTGCGCTGGTTCTTCACAGGTTCGTTCATTTGGAGGCTTTCTCGCGCAGGACCGTGCGCACCCGGGCGATGTCGCGGCGGACCTTCTTCAGCTGGCTGGTATTGGAGAGCTGCTGGGTGGCGAGCTGCATGCGCAGGCCGAACTGGGCCCGCAGCAGCCCTTCGAGCTCCTTCTGCAGGTCCTCGCCGCTCTTGTCGCGCAATTCACCGGCTTTCATGGCTAGCTCCCCAGCATGCGCTGCACGACGATGGTGCGGAAGGGCAGCTTCGCCGCCGCGAGGGCAAAGGCCTCGCGCGCGAGCGGCTCGAGCACGCCGTCCATCTCGAACAGGATCTTGCCCGGCTGGATCTCCGAGACGAAGTACTCAGGGTTGCCCTTGCCGTTGCCCATGCGCACCTCGGCGGGCTTGGACGAGATCGGCTTGTCCGGGAACACGCGGATCCAGATGCGGCCGCCGCGCTTGATGTGGCGCGACATCGCGCGCCGCGCCGCCTCCAGCTGGCGCGCGGTGAGCCGGCCGCGGGTGGTGGCCTTCAGGCCGTACTCGCCGAAGGCGACGCGGGCGCCGCGCGTGGCGACGCCGGTGTTGCGGCCCTTCTGCTGCTTGCGGTACTTCGTCCGTGCGGGTTGGAGCATGGCTATTCCTTCTTCTCGCCGCCCTCATCCGGCGCGGCGGCTTTGTCCGGGGCGGCGACTTTCCTCGGCTTCTTGAGGGTGGCCCGCGGCGGCGGGCCCTTCTTGTCCGCCTCAGGGCGCGGGCGCGCCGGGCCGCCGCGCTCGCCTTTGCGCGGCCCGGCCTTGGGCGCCGGCTTCTTCGGGCGCTTGGGCTCGGCCGGCGCCTCGGGCTGGGGCTGCGCCGCGCCGGCGCCCGCCGCGGCCTCGCCCCGCGGCATGATCTCGCCCTTGTACACCCAGACCTTGATGCCGATCACGCCGTAGGTGGTCTTGGCCTCGCCGAATCCGTAGTCGATGTCGGCGCGCAGGGTATGCAGCGGCACGCGGCCCTCGCGATACCACTCCGTGCGGGCGATCTCGATGCCGTTCAGGCGCCCGGCGCTCATGATCTTGATGCCCTGCGCGCCCAGGCGCATGGCGTTCTGCATGGCGCGCTTCATGGCGCGCCGGAACATGATGCGCTTCTCGAGCTGCTGCGCGATGGAGTCAGCGATGAGCTGGGCGTCGATCTCGGGCTTGCGGATCTCCTCGATGTTCACGTGCACCTGCTGCACGCCCATGATGCGTCGCAGCTCCGCCTTGAGGGCCTCGATCTCCTCGCCCTTCTTGCCGATCACCACGCCGGGGCGCGCCGAGTAGATGGTGATGCGCGCGTCCTTGGCGGGCCGCTCGATCAGCACGCGGCCCACGGACGCATGCGCGAGCTTGCGCTTCAGGAAGTCGCGCACCTTCACGTCTTCCGCCAGCATCGGCGCGAAATTGCGCTTGTTGGCGTACCACTTCGAGCTCCAGTTGCGGTTGACCGCCAGCCGGAACCCGACGGGATTGATCTTCTGGCCCATCAGTCACCCACCGTGATGAAAATGTGGCATGTGTGCTTGAGCACACGGTTGCCGCGCCCCTTGGCGCGGGCCTGAAAGCGTTTGAGGAAGGTGCCGCGCTCGACGTGGATCGTCTTCACCTTGAGCGTGTCGATGTCGGCGCCGTCGTTGTGCTCGGCGTTGGCGATGGCCGATTCCAGGAGCTTGCGGATGATGACCGCGCCCTTCTTCGGGGTGAAGGCGAGGATGCTCATCGCCTGGTCCACGGGCTTGCCGCGAATCATGTCGGCGACCAGCCGGCCCTTCTGGGCCGACATGCGCGCGCCGCGGAGTGTCGCTCGGGTTTCCATGGGGGCCCTACTTCTTCGCCGCCGGCGCGGCGGCCGCGGCCGGGGCCGGGGCGCCGCGGCCGACCGCCTGGTCGGTGCCCTTGCCGGCCGCCGAGTGGCTCTTGAACACGCGCGTGAGCGCGAACTCGCCCAGCTTGTGGCCGACCATGTTCTCGGTCACGTACACCGGCATGTGCTGCTTGCCGTTGTGCACGGCGATGGTCAGGCCGACGAACTCGGGCACGATGGTCGAGCGGCGCGACCAGGTCTTGATCGGGCGCTTGTCGTTGTTGCTCCTGGCCTTGTCGACCTTGGCCATCAGGTGGTGGTCCACGAACGGACCCTTCTTGATTGAACGCGCCATGGTTAGGCCCTTCTCCTGTCTCGGACGATCATGACCTGAGTGCGCTTGTTGCGGCGCGTTTTGAAGCCCTTGGTCTGCACGCCCCACGGCGACACCGGGGGCTGCGCCGCGGCGGTGCGGCCCTCGCCGCCGCCGTGCGGATGGTCGATGGGGTTCATGGCGACGCCGCGCACGGTCGGCCGCACGCCGCGCCAGCGCTTGCGCCCCGCTTTGCCGATGGATTCCAGGTTGTGCTCGGCATTGCCCGCCTCGCCGATGGTGGCGCGGCAATCGATGTGGACCTTGCGGATCTCGCCCGAGCGCAGGCGCAGCTGCGCGTACGAGCCTTCGCGCGCCAGCACCTGCACCGCGGCGCCCGCCGAGCGGGCGAGCTGCGCGCCCTTGCCGGGGAGCATCTCGACGCAGTGCACCGTGGTGCCCACCGGGATGTTGCGCAGCGGCAGCGCATTGCCCGGCTTGATCGGCGCCTCGGCCCCGGAGAGCAGCT
>DATLGR010000235.1:0-2275 GCA_035540415.1 Burkholderiales bacterium
TACCGCAAGGGCTTCAAGTTCTCCACGTACGCCACCTGGTGGATCCGCCAGGCCATCGCACGCGCGCGACATGGTCCGCCGCCGCTACTTCGCGCACGTCAGCCCCGGCGGCGGCGACGTCGGCGACCGCGTGCGCCGCGCCGGCTACGTGCGCGGCACGGGTGCCTGGACGGTCGGCGAGGTGCTGGCGTGGCTCGTGCGGCCGCGGCCGACGCCGGACGCCACCGTCCGCGCGTGGATGCGCAGCCCGCCGCACAGGACGATCCTGCTGCGCGCCGCGTTCCGGGACGTCGGCACGAGCTACGCGCTCGGCAACCCGCGCTCGCGGCGCGGCGGTGCCACCTGGGCCGCGGTGCTCGGCCGGCGGCAGTAGCGACAACGACGGAGGGCCGCTCGCGCGGCCCTCCGGGTGAAGCTTCTGGTGCCGGCGCCGTTACGCCATCCGGCTCGCTGCGCTCGCACGACGTGCGGTGACGCTTCGCGTCACGCTACGTCGCGCAGCTTCTGCGCCTCGGCGAGGCTCTGCAGCTTCTTCAGCGACTGGTTCTCGATCTGGCGGATGCGCTCGCGCGTGACGTTGAACGTCCGCCCGACCTCGTCGAGCGTGCGGGGGTGCTCGCCGCCCAGCCCGTAGCGCAGCTCGAGCACGCGCCGCTCGCGGTAGGAGAGGTTCTCCAGCGCCTCGCGCAGCGCCTCCTTGGTCAGGATCTCCGCGGCGCGCTCGTACGGCGACTCGGCCCGCTCGTCGGCGATGAACTGGCCGAACTCGGACTCCTCCTCGTCGCCCACCGGCTTCTCGAGCGAGACCGGCGCCTGTGCGGAGCGCTTGATCGACTCGACCTCCTCGGGCTCGATCCCGGTGACGTCGGCGATCTCCTCGGCGGTGGGCTCGCGGCCGAGCTCGGTGACGAGCTTGCGCTCGGCGCGCCCGATCTTGTTGAGCTTCTCGACCACGTGCACCGGGATGCGGATCGTCCTCGCCTTGTCGGCGAGCGCGCGGGCGATCGCCTGGCGAATCCACCAGGTGGCGTAGGTCGAGAACTTGAAGCCCTTGCGGTAGTCGAACTTCTCCGCCGCGCGCACGAGGCCGAGCGTGCCCTCCTGGATGAGGTCCAGGAACGGCAGCCCCTGGTTGCGGTAGTTCTTGGCGATCGAGACCACCAGGCGGAGGTTCGACTCGACCATCTTCTGCTTGGCGTCGAGGTCGCCGCGCTCGATCCGGCGCGCGAGGTCGACCTCCTCCTGCGCGGTGAGGAGGCGCACCTTGCCGATGTCCTTGAGGAACAGCTGCAGCGAGTCGGTGGTCATGTCCGGCCGCAGGTCCAGCGCCGGGTTCTTCTTGCGGCGGCTGCGCTTGTCCACCGCGCGCTCCTCCTGCGCGGCGGCCACTGCCGGGTCGATCTCCTCGACGAGCTCGATCTCGGACCGCTCGAGGAAGCCGTGCAGCTCCTCCATGTCCGCTTCGTCCATGTCGAGCTCGGAGACCGCGCCGGCGACCTCGGCGAAGGTGAGCACGCCCACCGCCTGCCCCTTCAGGAGCAGGCCCTTCACCTCTTCGAGTTCCTGCAGATCAACTACTGACATGCATGTCCGTTTCTTGGAGCCGCTTCCCGATCGGGAAGGCGGTGGCGGCTTTCTCGATGTCGCCCGAGCCCGGAGTCGCGCCCGCGGCGGGCGCAGGGCCGGCAAAGGTAGTGGCTGAGTCTAGGCGCTGCATGGGCGAAGTCAACGACCGTAGCGCGGGCTGCGGCCGTCACAAGCATCAACGTTCGAGGGGGACGGATCCTGTGCCTGATCCATGGACCGCACGGCGGATACGTGTCGAGCAACGAACGGTCCGCGCGGAGGTCACGCTCGAGGGATCGGTCACCGCCTGCGCGTCTTGAGGCGGAGCGGCGAGCCCGTAGAATCCGGCGCGATGGCACAGCCGAAGAAGTCCAAGCCGGACGAAGCGGGCGTGCTCGCGAGCCTCCCCGCCACCCGCCCGACGCGCCTGTCGCGCCGCTCCCGCGGCGAGGACGGTGCCGCCGAGGCGCCCGAGCCGAAGACCCCGTCGAAGGCGCGCGCCAAGCCCGCCGCGGCGGGGGCCTTGGCCCTCGCCTTCGCCGGTGCCTTGGCCTTGGCCTTCGCCTTCGCCGGTGCCTTGGCCTTGGCCTTCGCCTTCGCCGGCGCCTTCGCGGGCGCCTTGGGCTTGGCGGGGGCCTTGGCCTTGGAGTTGGCCTTCGCCTTCGCCGCGGCGGGCTTGGCGCGCGCCTTCGACGGGGTCTTCGGCTCG